>JAZSAR010000073.1:0-6132 GCA_045601965.1 Clostridia bacterium | reverse complement strand
TCTTTCCGTTAACGTGGAGTTTATTGATAAAAAGGAAAAAGTTGAAATGCCTGACCTTCCCGAAATTTCATATTCTGAAAACGAGGGAGAAGGCAAAAAAGAAAAGAAGGTTGTGCAGAAGACAACAAGCGGAGATGTTTTACTTGGCAAGAGCATAAAAGGAGAAATTATTGCAATTGACGATATATCGGAAGAAACAGACAAGGTCATAATAAAGGGCGAAATACTTGCAGTTGAAACCAAAGAACTTAAAAGTAAAAAGGTAATTGTAAAGTTTATAATTACGGACCTTACAAACTCCATAGGATGTAAATTCTTCACTTCTGCCGATAAGCTTGAAGAGGTATTAGAGGGAGTTAAGCAGGGCGCAACGGTATGTGTCCAGGGCGAGCTTCGTAATGACCCCTTTGAAAGAGAAGAGACCATTGCCGTAAGAAACATAGAAAAGGCACAAAAGAAAAAGAAAACAGACGATGAGCCTGTTAAAAGAGTTGAGCTTCATTGCCACACTCAGATGTCGGCGATGGATGCTGTATGCTCTGCTAAATCCATTGTAAAGCGCGCCATAGAGTGGGGAATGCCTGCGGTTGCCATAACCGACCACGGTGTTGTTCAGTCCTATCCCGAAGCACTTAAGGCAAAGGGCGACAATCCTATAAAGATTCTTTACGGTGTTGAGGGCTATCTTGTTCCCGATACCATTGATGCGGTTAAAAACGGAAAAGACCATTCTATTGAAGATGAATTTGTTATATTCGACATTGAAACCACGGGGCTTGATAAAAACAGCGATGTTATAACAGAAATCGGAGCGGTAAAGATGAAAGGCGACAAGGTTATTGATCGCTTTTCAACCTTTGTTGATCCGAAACGCCATATATCTGAAAAAATTACAGAGCTTACGGGAATAACCGATGAAATGGTTGAAGGCGCTCCTTTGGAGGGCGAAGCCGTTGAGGATTTCCTTAATTTCTGTGACGGTGCGCCGGTAATTGCCCATAATGCAAAGTTTGATACGGGCTTTATAAAAATTGCCGCAGAACGAAACGGGCTTACATTTGATAATACCATAATCTGTACACTGATTTTGTCCCAGGCGCTCCTTCCTGAGCTTAAGAAGCACAAGCTTAATATAATTGCGGAGCATCTTAATATAGATAATCCCAACCATCACAGAGCGGTTAACGACGCTGAGGTAACGGGCGCTATATGGGCGGATTTTTTGCGTAAAATGAAAGCTTTGGGCGTTAATAATGTAATGGATATAAATTCTGCTCTTGGCGGACAGATTGATGTAAGAAAAACCAAAAACTGCTATCACGTAATCATTCTCATAAAGGAATTTAAGGGTATTAAAAACCTTTATAAAATAATAACCGAGTCACACCTTAAGTATCTCGGAAGAACGCCGAGAATTCCCAAGAGCCTTCTTACAAAATACAGAGAGGGACTCATTGTGGGTTCTGCCTGCGAGGCGGGAGAGCTTTACCGTGCAATGGTTGACGGCAAAAACGAAACAGAGCTTGAAACTATAGCATCATACTATGACTATCTTGAAATTCAGCCCCTTAAGAACAATGCCTTTATGATAAGAGAGGGAATTGTTAAAAGCGAGGCGGAATTAATCGAATACAACAAGAGGATTCTTGCTATGGCAGATAAGCTTGGTAAGCTTACCGTTGCAACCTGCGATACCCACTTTTTAGACCCCGAGGACGAGGTTTACAGAAGAATCCTTATGGATTCAAAGGGCTTTCCCGATGCGGATAATCAGCCGCCGCTTTATTTCAGAAACACTAAAGAGATGCTTGATGAATTTAAGTATCTCGGCGACAGAGCCTATGAGGTTGTTGTTGAAAACACCAACAAAATTGCGGATATGATTGAGGATGTTATCCCCATAAAGGATGGAAACTATCCTCCCACAATCGAAAACAGTGCCGAGGACTTAAAGCGTCTTTGCTATGAAAAGGCACACCGTCTTTACGGTGACCCTCTGCCTGAGTTTGTAGAGGACAGACTCGTAAGGGAAATTAACCCCATCATAAATAACGGTTATGACGTTATGTATATGATTGCTCAGAAGCTGGTTAAAAAGTCCAACGACGACGGATATATCGTGGGCTCGCGAGGTTCGGTTGGTTCGTCATTTGTTGCCTTTTTGTCTGGTATTACGGAGATAAACTCACTTCCTGCACACTATCTTTGTCCTGAGTGCAAATATCTTGAATTCCCCAAGGTTTCGCCCGGTTTATCAGGATGTGACTTAGATGATAAAGTCTGCCCCAAGTGCGGAGCAAATCTTATGAAGGAAGGACACGACATTCCCTTTGAAACCTTCCTCGGATTCAATGCGGACAAGGTTCCTGATATTGACTTAAACTTCTCGGGTGACTATCAGACCAAGGCACATAAATACACGGGAGAGCTCTTTGGCGAGGGCTATGTATTTAAAGCGGGAACAATCGGAACTGTTGCTGAAAAAACAGCCTATGGCTATGTAAAGAAATACTTTGAAAAGCGCGGTATAAGGGCAAGAGAGGCTGAGGTTGAGCGTTTGAAGCTTGGATGTACCGGCGTAAAAAGAACGACGGGACAGCACCCCGGAGGCGTAATTGTCTGCCCCAAGGAGCTGGATATTCACGACTTTACCCCGGTTCAGCACCCTGCGGACGATCCCGACAGCGACGTAACGACAACACACTTTGACTATCACTCAATCCACGATAACCTTTTAAAGCTTGATATATTAGGACACGACGATCCGACGGTTATAAGAATGCTTGAAGACCTTACAAACACCAAGGTTCAGGATATCAAGCTTGACGACAAGGAAACCATGAGCCTTTTTTCATCCACCGAGGCTCTGGGCGTAACGCCAGAGCAGATAGACAGCGTTGTGGGAACCTACGGCATCCCTGAGTTCGGTACAAGAATTGTAAGAAACATGCTTGTTGAAACAATGCCCAAAACCTTTTCCGAGCTTATCCGAATAAGCGGTCTTTCCCACGGTACGGACGTTTGGTTCGGTAACGCCCAGGATCTTGTAAATTCCAACACCTGCACCCTTAACAGCTGTATCTGTACCCGAGACGACATTATGGCTTACCTTATTGCCATGGGGCTTCCCAACGGCGATGCATTTAAGATAATGGAGTCTGTAAGAAAAGGTAAGGGGCTTAAGGATGAATGGATGGATATGATGAGGGAGCACGATGTTCCAGAATGGTATATTGATTCCTGTCTTAAGATAAAGTATATGTTCCCGAAGGCTCACGCGGCGGCATATGTTACCAACGCCTTTCGTATTGCCTGGTACAAGGTGCACCGCCCCACAGAATACTATATCGCATATTATACGGTAAGAGCGGATGACTTTGACTATGAGCTTATGACCAAGGGGTATGACTTTACCAACGACAAGATAAAGGAATTTGAAAAAATGGGTAAGGCGATTTCAACCCGTGAAAAGAACATTCAGACCATTCTTGAAATCTGCCGTGAAATGTATGCCCGTGGTATTGAATTTGCGCCCGTTGACCTTTATAAATCCCATGCATCGAAGTTTATAAAGGGTGAAGACGGAAGGATAATTCCTCCGCTTTCATCCATAGCGAACTTGGGTGCCGTTGCGGCAAAACAGATTATGGAGGCAAGGGAAGAGGGCGGAAAATTCTTCTCAATTGAGGATATCCGTCAGCGCGCCCACGTTGGTAAATCCATAACCGACTTGCTCCAAAATGCAGGATGCCTTAAAGGGCTTTCCGAAAGCAGTCAGACATCGCTTTTCGATATGATGGAATAATGAAAAAGCATTTGAACGAAAGTTCAAATGCTTTTTATGCTTTGCGGTTTACTTTTATTTGACAAATCGTGATAACGGTGGTATAATATTTCTGCCAAACAATTATTACGAATATTTTTTTGATTGTCAAGGAAAAATACCTTTGGTAAAAGGTGTTTTCCTTTTATTTGAATTTTCCTTGACGATCTGGTTAGGTATTCATAATAATTGTTTGGCGACAATTAAGGAAACACTTTTTCGTGCGTCCTTAATTGGACGCATTTTTTATTTTGTGAGGGATTTTCCGTGAAAAAATTTATGCTCGCTGCAGGCGTATTTGCATCCTTTTTAAGCATACTTGAATTGATTGATATAATCCTCTGGCACCGTATGACGGCCGAGGAACAGTTTATGTATGTGGTGACGAGGAGCCACCTTTTTGAAGAAGAAGTATTTTTTGCACTTTTATTGCTTGCGGTGGGGCTTATTGTGATGACGGTGAGTACATGTATTTTAATAAAAAAGAAAAAATGAGCTGTAAATTTACAGCTCATTTTTCATTAGTTAGGTTTATTCTGATTGTTTCCGGGCCGTCTTCCGTGATTTCTGTGGAAGTTTCGTGAGTGGGGCTTAAAGGGGATCGGAGCATCCTTCTTTTCGCCCTGGGAAGAGTTGGCAGCGGGTTTTGTATTCTGACTCTGTGACTGAGGCTTTCTTTCACCCTGGGGAGCACCTTGCTTTTTCTGCTGTCCCTGAGTATGTCCTCCCCGTCTGTAATTGTTGTGAGAATTATTGTTTTTTCCTCCGCCCTGACGGCCGCTGTTTTGCCTGTGGTGTGAATGATGTTGTTCTTCCTCCTGAAAATCGGTTTTCTCGTGAGTTCTGGAAGGAGCCTTCTTTATAGGTGCATCGTTTTCGGGAAGAGGGGGAATGGGATCGAAAACCGTAGGAACAAGATAAATTTCATCTCCGTCAATGACTTCACACTCTTCAAAGGTTTTGGATAAATCTTCTAACTGTACACCTTTATGTAAGACATTGAAGGTTTTGGGATCGGCAGAGTCTACGATAAACTGAAAGCCTATAAGCTTTTCAAGCATAACGCCTATCGGAATGTCTCCCGTGAGGCGGTATTTTAATTTTCTCGTATCATCTTTTCCGTATATAAAGGTTACTGTGATTTTCTGCATATTTTTTATCCTTTCTCAAAGTACAGACGGTTCGTCCTTTTTGGCAATTTTCAAAGTGTAGGGAAGTCCTGCTGCCGAAAGTGCTTTCTCGTTTGCATCAAGGGCAAGAGAAGCCGTATTGTTATGTTCGCTTAAGTGGGCAAGCATAAAACTATGTGTTCCGCTTTTTAAAAGCTCTGATGTGACCGAAGCACAAAGGCTGTTTGACATATGCCCTTTGTTGCCGGCAATCCGCTTTTTCAGGAAATAAGGGTAAGGGCCTTCCATAAGCATTTTTTCGTCGTGGTTGGATTCGATTATTATACTTTCCGAGCCTTTTATATGAGAAAACATCTCATTAGTAAAAATGCCGGTATCTGTAATTACTGAGGCTTTGTCTCCATCTTTTGTGAACGTATAAGCAACAGGGCTTTTGGTGTCATGGGAAATTGAAAAGGGGTGAATATTGATGCCGGAAACAGTAAATTCTTCATCCGGAACTATAAATTTCACATACTCTTCGGGGATGAATGTGCATTCTTGGTAGGTTTCCTTTGTCATATAAACCGGGATGTCGAATTTTTTGCAGATTATATTAGCACCCTTTGTGTGGTCCGAGTGGGAATGGGTGATAAGCAGGGCATCCGGAGCGTTAAGCCCAAGCTCTGAAAGACCTGAAAAAAACTTTTTACCGCTTATGCCGCAGTCTGACATAATCACTGTATTTTCTGAAATTATAAGGTTTGAATTACCGCTGCTTCCGCTGGCAATTGTGGCAAGACGAATGCTCATTCTTCCACACGCTCAATCTTGGCACCCAGGCTCTTTAATTTATCTTCAAATTTTTCATATCCTCGGTCAATCAATGCAATGTTTGAAACTTCGGTAATTCCTTCCGCCATTAAGCCTGCGATAACAACGGCTGCACCGCCCCTGAGGTCTGTTGCTTTTACAGGAGCACCGTAAAGTGTGGGAACCGACTGGATAGTTGCCATTTTTCCTGCAGCATTTATCTTGGCACCCATTCTTACAAGCTCGTCCGTATACTGGAAACGATTGTCCCATACACCTTCAACCATTACGCTTAAGCCTTCGGCAACGGTTAAAAGAGCAACCATCTGAGGCTGAAGGTCTGTGGGAAAGCCTGGGTAGGGCATGGTCTGAACATTTGTGGCTTTA
>JAZSAR010000072.1:0-10348 GCA_045601965.1 Clostridia bacterium | reverse complement strand
TACTCTCCTCAAAAAGAGCTGAAATTTCATTTTGCTGATATCTGACGCTCCAGAAAACAAAAACAAAGAAAAGAACAATACTTAAAGCTATAATAAAGCTAAGTCGGAGGCCAAGCGGTCTTAGGAAGACAACTCTAGGTTGCAACTCCCTGGCTCACAGAACGACATGGCTACGATCCGACTTTACTCTCCTCAAAAAGAGCTGAAATTTCATTTTGCTGATATCTGACGCTCCAGAAAACAAAAACAAAGAAAAGAACAATACTTAAAGCTATAATAAAGCTGCTTACTTTTCTGCGGTAGGACACATCCGAGTTGAAGGTCTTTTTAATTTCTTCCTTCTCCCGCTCTTTTTTGTATTCAGCCGCATAGAAATTACTCGAAGTGTATTTTTCGTAAAAGCCGTTTACTGGCATAGGTTTTGCAAAATAAAATCCCTGAGCTTTCGTACAGTCAAGCTTAAGAAGCGTATCGCATTGCTCCTTGGTTTCAACACCTTCACTGACAACGCTGAATCCAAGGCGCTTGGATGTGCTTATAATATCAGGAAGAATAGTAAGATTTTTCTTTTGTTCCTCTGTGTCTCCCATAAGGAATTTTCTGTCCAGCTTTATTGTATCAACGTCATACTCACGCCACATATTTATTCCCGCATATCCGGAGCCAAAATCGTCAACAGAAACACGGTAACCGTTCCCTCTTGCCTTATCCACAAAAATTTTTACATTCTCGGTATTCTCGGCAATAAGTGTTTCTGTAAGCTCAAACTCAATAAGCTTCGGTGGCACCTTATAGCTATCTGCCACAGCATGGAACTTTTCATATACCCCTTCTTTTGCAAAATGAAGTGCCGAAACATTTACCGATATGGGCACAACCGGAAGTTTTGCCTTGAGACGCTCTGCTATATGAGCACAAACTAAAGTAAAAATGTGCATATCAAGCTCAGTAATAAGACCATTTGATTCCATTACAGGAATAAACTCTCCCGGCATTATCATTTGACCGTCAGCTGTAACGAAACGTGCTAAAGCCTCAGCCCCGATGATTTTGCCGTCACGCAAATCAACTTTAGGCTGAAGATAAAACACAAAGCTTTTATCTTTAATTCCCTGAATTATCAGCTGTTCATTACTTAATTCCATAAAAATTCTCCATCCGGCGGCAATGCCACAGTTTAATTCAGTATAATTATATCATCTCATTTTATTCTTGTAAACACCAATATTTATTTTTTGGCTTTTTTGACATAAATAAGCAAAAAACTCACAGCATAATTCACAATTCAAAAGACAAATGTCCCTGACAGAAAAACATCCGTCAGGGACAATATTACATTTTTATAAGAGAGTCTACTTCGCTCTGAGTAAGTTTTATCTCAGTTCCGGCAACAGAGCTTTTAAGATGCTCCGATTTTTTACAGCCTACAATGGGAATAGTCTGAAAATCTTCGTTTGAGCAAAGGGTTGCAATAACGATTTCTGCAACGCTTACGGAATATTTCAGTGAAAGTTCCTTTATTATTTCAAAACGCTTAAGGTTTTTCTCTGTCATAAACCTTGCATATGCCTTTTTGGTTTTCATTTCATCAATACCCAAAGCATCAAGCTTTGAGAAAAAGCCCTTTGCCTGAGATTCAAAAGCAAATACCGGCATTTTTGTATCGGTGAAGAATTTATACTCTTCATCATTCATCAATACAAGCGTAGGATCCCCCATCTCCCTTATACCTTCGGCAACGCTGTACTGAATCTGGCTTGATGATATTAAGGGGAGATTATTTTTTTTCGCATACTCATTTGCTTCGGCAATTCTTTTATTCGTCCAGTTTGAAACGCCGATATAGCGCACCTTTCCTTCTTTTACAAAGGAGCCCAGCGTATCCATAATTCCGTCAACCGGTAGTTCTTCTGCATCGCGGTGGAGCCAGTAAATATCAATATAGTCAGTACCAAGATGCTTAAGGCTCTTTTCAAGGTCTCCTCTTATATCCGCTTCAGACAGGCGGTGTACATTCATCGTAGCAAAATCGGGATGTGAACCTTTTGTGGAAATTATGACATCGTCACGCCTGCCGCGATATTTCATCCAGCGGCCGAGTAATTTTTCGCTTCTGCTCTTTTCTCCCGGTACCCAGTCAGAGTATATAAGCGCTGTATCCAAAAGATTTCCGCCAAGTGAGAAAAACTCATCAAGGAGTGCATAGGATTCTTCTTCGTTTGTGAGAAGTCCGTAAGAATCCGTGCCAAGAGCAATAGGACTTACCTCCAATTCGGTTCCTTTTAAAATAACTTTATCCATTTTCTTTCTCCTATCCGAAATATGCGATAATCTCTTCTATATCGGTATCGTTAAAAGCTACAACCATAATAGAAACCATGGTATTTCCGACCTTACGCACTATTGAGTACTGCGTCATGGAAATATCCTCTGCTTCTCCGTAAACCATAACCGACTTGTATGTATTTTCTCCGATTGTCACATCTTCCTGACTTATTACCTCAAGACCGGAATTATAAAAGCTTTCGGAAAGGCTTTCAATATACATATCTTCAGTAATTGTTATACTTCCTGTGGTTAATAAAAGCTCCTCATGCATTATGGCAACCTGAGAGCCTGTCTCGGGGTCCTGACACATCATGTCATAAAAAACGCCTTCTGCTACATCTAATGTTGCAAGCTCATCATCAGTTGCAGAAATCCAGCCCTCCGGCTTTTCAAAAGTAAGTTCCGAAAAACTGTTCGTATACACATTGCCATCCCATGCACCCTTAGCCGGAACTGATGCTTCGGGAGCCTTTGCATACTGCACTTCCTTTTTTTCTCCGCATCCGGAAACAGAAAGGCATACAACCACACATAATACAAGTGCCAATATTTTTTTCATAAAAATTCTCCTTTAATCCAATGTAAATACTTTCTTAAGAAGAGGCTGTGCTCCTGTTTCGGGGTCCATTTCCATGATTAAAATGTCCTTCATATATTCGTTCCACTTGTCAACAACAGGGCTTTCCGCCTGAACCTTTGCGGCATACTCCACGCCCTTTTCGCACTCATAGTAGCCGAACATTTCACAGCCGACATTCCATATTGTATAGTTTTTGATTCCCGCTGCCTTCAACACCTCAACCATTTCAGGCCATATCTCATTGTGACGCTTGATATATTCATCAAGTGCTCCTTCCTTAATCATACCTTTCCATGCGTACTTTTCCATAATTTAGTCCTCCTTTTTGGTAGTTATATTATTAACGCTTAAAAGTGTAAGCGTGTCCCCCGATACCGTAAATTCCAAATGCATACCGGCATATTCAAAGGCGTAAATTCTTTCTTCATCTTCTATGTATGACGGACGCGGATCGCTTTCCAAAATTTTAACTATCGGAGAAAATCCATCCTCCGGAATCGCTTTTTTAACTTTTTCAGACATTTCAACCTTAAGAGAATAAGAAAGTTTTTCATCGGCAAACCCTCCCGAAGCTTCGGGATGCGAATCCGTAAAAGAAAGATAAGGCTTTATGTCGTATATCGGAGTTCCGTCCATAAGATCGGCACCCGATATGTGCAAAACCGTGCCGTATTCTTTTGTCTTTTCCACGCCTAAAAGCCTAACTGACGAAAGGCCGATAGAATTCGGCCGGAAGCTTGACCTTGTGGCAAAAACGCCAACCCTCTTATTTCCGCCGAGCCTCGGCGGTCTTACCGTAGGCGACCATGTATCTCTTTTATTTTCCGAAAACTCCCAGATAAGCCACAGGTGCGAAAAGTCCTCAATTCCCCGAAGTGCTTCATCCACCCTGAATTCCTCTTCAAAAATGATTGTTGCTCTAAGCTCTTCTATAAGCCCGCTTTGTCTCGGTATTCCGAACTTTCCGGGGAAATCCGACTTGATTTTTGCAATCACTTTCATTTTGTATCACCGACCATATTGACAATCCATATATCGCTCTTTACAAAGAAATATCCGATAAATGCCTTGAGCATATGGACAAGCTGACAGCATAAAAACAGCATTACTGCGGAAATTTCCGTAAAATAAGCAAGAATAAGTGCCACAGGAACGGAGATGAGCCACATATATCCGCTGTCAAATATAAAGGTTATTCCTGTTTTTCCGCCTGACCGGAGGGTGAAGTATGCCGCGTGAGAATATGCATCAAAGGGCATCATAAGCGCCATTATTATGATAAAATCACGGGCAAGGCGCTTAACCTCTTCCTCGGTATTATAAATTTCGGGGAAAAACGGTGCTATTATAATCATTACGATACCGACCAAAATACAGCTTACAACAGAAAATGCAATGAGTTTGTTGTCGGTATCTCTTGCTTCTTCAAGCTTCCCTGCTCCTAAGGTTTGTCCCACAATAATCGCAACACTTGAGCCTAAGGCAATAAACACTATATTAAATACGTTTGTTACGGTGTTACATATATTTACTGCACCAACAGTTGCAAGCCCCCTGGTTGAATATGCAAGGGCAAGCATTGTCATTCCCGTTGACCATAAAAATTCGTTAAGCATAAGGGGAATACCCTTTGAAAGCACATTTTTAGTAAGCGACGCCCTCACACGGAAGTTTCTGAATACTCCGTCAATATAGCTGAACCGATCCTTCTTCCTTATCGCAATAAAAAGAACTGTCAGACACTCGGTAAATCTTGATATAACAGTTGCTGTTGCCGCACCTGCAACCCCCATTTCGGGAAAGCCCAACTTACCGAAAATGAGCACATAGTTAAAACATATATTAACAATGACCGCCGCTATTCCCGCATACATAGGGATTAACGTTTCTCCTGTTTCTCTCATATTTGAAATAAGGCACTGATTCACCGTAAAAGGAATAAGTCCTATTAACATTATTTTTATGTAATTATCTGCAAAGGCAAGGGTTTTTACGGGATCCCCTATTTCACTTCCGTCACTTATAAAGCTCATAATAAGCGGTTCTCTGAAAAAATAAAGAACCAAAACACCTGCTAAAACAAGAAAAACAGAAATTACAATTTTTATTCTGAATACGCTTTTTACTCCTTCTTTATCGCCCTTTCCGAAAAACTGCGAAACGAAAATCCCCGCTCCGGAAAGTGCTCCGAATACACTTAAATTGTAAACCATCAGAAGCTGATTCACAATGGAAACTCCGTTCATGGCATCAGTTCCCACTCTGCCCACCATAACGTTATCCACCATATTTACAATATTGGTAAATCCGTTTTGGATCATTATGGGCAGTGCCACAAGCATTACCATTTTGTAAAATTCTCTTGTCCCTATATATTTCTTAAACATATTTCACCCATAAAAATGCGTCCGTTCCCGGACGCATCCGTTATATTCTTTTAAGCTTCTCAATTACTTCAACCGCACTTTTAGCAGAACGGGTTACCATTAAAATAGTGTCGTCTCCTGCGATGGAGCCCACAATTTCATTCCAGTGCATTGCATCGATAGCCGCCGCAGCTGCCTGAGCCACACCCGGAAGTGTTTTTATAACAACATCATTTTCCGCAGAGTCCAGCGATACCATGCTGTGCTTTAATATGGAGCGAAGGCGCTGTTCCACATCGCTTGACTCCGTCTGTGAATCCGCACGGTAGCATACAATGCCGCTGTCGTTTCTCACCTTGACAAGCCTTAATTCCTTGATATCTCTTGACACAGTTGCCTGAGTAACCTCATACCCCATTTTACGGAGTTTTTCGGAAAGCTCCTCCTGAGTCTGAATTTCATATTCCGAAACCAATGCAAGTATTGCATTTTGTCTTGTAGCTCTCATTATCTTTCTCCCTTTTCTCCCGAAAGCTTATATCTTAAAATATCGTAAAAGTTTTTTTCTTCAAGCGAAATAAGCTTTGCTGTTTTCAAAGAACGCTTAAATATAACCTCGTCGCCGCAGGTTAAAGGTGTGATGTTCTGCCCGTCCACATTAAGCATTCCTTTATTATCCGATTCTTCTGTCAGCTTTATTTTAACAAATGTATCTCCCGAGGCTATAACCGGCCTTATATGTATTGAATGAGGACACACAGGTGTTGTAATTATCATCTGCATATCGGGAGGCGCAACCGGCCCTCCCGCAGAAAGTGAATAGGCTGTAGAGCCGGTGGGTGTTGCCACAATAATTCCGTCACCCGAGAAGGAATACACCAGCTTATCATTAAAGCTTTCACTTAAAGACAGTATTCTTTCGCACCTGGTTATAACCCCGTCATTAAGGGCCTCACATTCCGAAATTTTTTCTCCGTTTCTCATAACGGAAACAGAAAGCATCATGCGTTCTTCAACGCTGTATTCTCCTGAAATAACCTTTCTAACTGCCTCTTTCGCGCCGTCCTTTTCCGAAGCGGTCATATACCCCACCATTCCGAAATTTATTCCCAGCACCGGTGTATCATCAAGCACCTTTACTGCTCGGAGTATCGTTCCGTCTCCGCCCAAAACCAGTGCTGCATCATATGTTTCGCAAGAGGTATCGTTTCCCATAAGAAAACAATTATCCGGAAATTCCTTCAATATATCTTCTGCCAGCTTTTCTGCGCCCTCTTTCCCCGT
This sequence comes from Clostridia bacterium, assembly GCA_045601965.1. GTDB lineage: Bacteria > Bacillota > Clostridia > CAKSNL01 > HGM11501 > HGM11501. Next base: position 3,790 of record JAZSAR010000072.1, on the reverse strand, counting down.
ATTGGGAATAACGGCGATTTTCATAAGGCTCATTCCTCTTCTTTCGCTTCTGCTTTTACTTCAGCTTTTTTCTCTTCAGCAACGGTCTTTATGCCCGTAACCTTAACGTCAATCTTTTCAACCTTGAGCCCTGTCATTTCCTCAACTGCATTTTTAACGCTGTACTGAACATTTGCCGCAACCTCAGGAATGCTGACTCCGTACTTTACAACTATCTGTATCTCTATATTGCAAGCCTCATCCGTCATTTCTATTTTTATACCCTTGGAGTTATTTTTCTTTCCGGAAATAAGCTCTGTCCAGTTTGCAGCAATAGAATTTGTTCCGATTGCGGCCACGCCCTCTACCTCCGATGCAGCAATTCCCGAAATAACCGCTATAACTTCATCTGAAATTTTAACGCTGTCAGTAGATGTATTAACTAAATCTTTTTCTTCCATAGTTTTATTCCTCCATAGTTTTTTCCTTATTTTATATTATACATAACTTTTTCCCTTTTATCAAGGGCTTTTTTATAATTATAAGCCTTTTTGCATAAAAAATCAAGTATTTGCCTCAATCAATAAGGGAAAAGAAATACTTTTCCTTTTTGTCTGCCCCCACCGTCCAGTATCCGCCTATCAGTCTTGCACAATCCGAAAGATGCTTAAAAGGATTCTTTCCGCCATTTTCGGAATGTATTGCCACCGCAGCTTTATCTCCTTTTCTTCCATAGTAATAATACCCCACCTTGTTTATTTCATAAAGCACATTTATGTTTTCAAATATATGCCTTATTATGGGATAATTTTCCGCAAAGCGCCCGTCTTCAATCCTTATCCAGGAAAAACCGTCATCTATACCGAGAATTGATTTTTCACTCTTTTTTTCTTCAAACGAAGAAAAGGGAGGCGTTGCAGGTGACAGAGAACCGTATATAAAAGGTTCGCTTCCCTTAAGCAATACCACCGTGTCGATTTTTGCTGTGTCCTCTTTCTTCATAGTAAAACTTTTGGCATACCCGCCTCTCACGGTACCGGCATCAATTTTCATATCCTTTCCCGTAAGAGAAGAATTCAGGAAAAACAAACGGTATTCCTCCGCGGTGTCCTTGAGGCTTACCGTTACCGTGGTGTCTGTAACGGTTACTACTCCGCTTCCTTTATTATTACCTATGGGCTGTAATATTATATATCTTTTATGCATATCTCGCTCCCCCTTTATAATATAATATGTAAAGAAAGCAAATAAATTCCGAAAACAAGAGAAAACAAGAGTATTCACGAGATATAAGGACTTATTTTTACTTTTTTGCCCCAAATAGGCAATATGAGGAATTTGCCTTGAAGTATCATTTTGAGTATTATATACCTTGTTAGCACTCAAAGGTATAGAGTGCTAAAACCTAAATTAATTTGGAGGAATAACCATGAACATCAAACCCTTAGCAGACAGAGTTGTCATCAAAATGACCGAGGCTGAAGAAACCACAAAGAGCGGCATCATTTTAACCGCAGGTGCAAAGGAAAAGCCCCAGATTGCAGAAGTTGTTGCAGTTGGCCCCGGTGCTACCGAAAACGGAAAGCTTATCCCTATGGAAGTTAAAGTCGGAGATAAAGTTTTAGTAAGCAAATATTCCGGAACTGAAGTTAAAGTTGACGGAACAGAATACACAATCTTAAAGCAGAGCGACGTTCTCGCTATTGTTGAATAAGGAGGCAATATAAATAATGGCTAAACAGATATTATACGGAGAAGAAGCAAGAAAAGCCTTAGAGAAAGGTATTAACACTCTTGCAAATACTGTAAAAATCACCCTCGGCCCCAAGGGAAGAAACGTTGTACTTGACAAGAAGTTCGGCGCTCCCTTAATCACAAACGACGGTGTTACAATCGCAAAGGAAATCGAACTTGAATCACCCTTTGAAAATATGGGTGCTCAGCTTGTAAAGGAAGTTGCAACAAAGACAAACGACGTTGCAGGTGACGGTACCACAACCGCTACACTTCTCGCGCAGGCACTGGTAAGAGAAGGACTTAAGAACATTGCCGCAGGTGCTAACCCCATGATCGTTAAGGGCGGTATCCAGAAGGCTGTTGATACAGCAGTTGCTTCAATTGCAGAAACCAGCGTTAAGGTTTCCGGCAAGAAGGACATTTCCAGAGTTGCCGCAATTTCTGCAGGTAACGAATTTGTCGGCGAATTAATTGCCGATGCAATGGAAAAGGTAAGCGCTGACGGCGTTATTACTCTTGAAGAATCAAAGACCGCTGAAACCTACAGCGAAGTTGTTGAAGGTATGCAGTTTGACAGAGGCTACATCTCCCCCTACATGGTAACAGATACAGAGAAGATGGAAGTTGTTTACGACGAGCCCATGATTCTTATCACAGACAAGAAAATCACAAACATTCAGGATATCCTTCCCCTTCTTGAGCAGATCGTTCAGGGCGGAAAGAGTCTTGTAATTATCTCTGAGGATATTGAAGGCGAAGCACTTGCCACACTTCTTGTTAACAAAATCAGAGGTACCTTCCGCTGTGCAGGCGTTAAGGCTCCCGGCTTTGGTGACAGAAGAAAGGAAATGCTTCAGGATATCGCAATTCTGACAGGCGGTCAGGTTATTTCCGAGGAAATCGGTCTTGACTTAAAGGAAGCTTCACTTGACATGCTCGGCCGTGCTAAGCAGATTAAGATTACAAAGGAAAACACCATCATTGTTGACGGTTACGGCGACAAGGGTGCAATCGCTGACAGAATCAATCAGATCAAGGCTCAGCTTGAAACAACCACAAGCGAATTCGACAGAGAAAAGCTTCAGGAACGCCTTGCCAAGCTTTCCGGCGGTGTTGCAGTAATCAAGGTTGGTGCAGCAACAGAAACTGAAATGAAGGAAAACAAATTAAGAATCGAAGATGCTCTTGCTGCTACAAAGGCTGCAGTTGAAGAAGGTATCGTACCCGGCGGCGGAACAGCTTACATCATTGCACAGGCAAAGGTTAAGGAGCTGGTTGATACTTTAGAGGGTGACGAGAAGACAGGTGCTCAGATCGTTCTTGCCGCACTTGAAGAGCCCGTTAAGCAGATTGCCGCTAACGCAGGTATCGAAGGTGCAGTTATCGTAAACGAAATCAAGAGTGCCAAGGTTGGCACAGGCTATAACGCACTCAAGGGCAAGTTCGTTAATATGATCAAGGAAGGTATCGTAGATCCTGCCAAGGTTACAAGAAGTGCCCTTCAGAACGCAGCAAGCGTTGCCGCTATGGTTCTTACCACAGAAAGCCTTGTAACAGATATTCCCGAGCCTGTAGCTCCCGCAGCTCCCGCTCCCGATATGGGCGGAATGGGAATGTATTAATTCCAAAGTTAAAAGGATGTATCACTGATACATCCTTTTATTTTCGCTTATCTATCATATACTGTAAAATTCCTTTAGCTTTATAAAGCACTTTTCGCAAACTTTAATTTCTCTGTCGGCAAGAGTTTTTGATTTACAAATCACACATTTTGCATCATTTTTACTTATAACAATCTTATCCCCCGATTGAGAAAGGCTTATCTCCGTTCCTTCATCCAAACCAAATTTTTCTCTTAAATCTTTAGGAATTGTAATTCTCCCAAGCTTGTCTATATACCGTTTCATTTCACGCCATCCCTATATTTCTAATACATTTTATATCTTGCTAATACACAGTTTATCATAAAAAATCAGCCTTGTCTACCCTAAAATATAAACAAACTTATTTTTCTTAAAAAGAGAACTACAAAAACGCAGAGCTTGCACCCCCGCAAGCTCTGCGAAATATATTA
>JAZSAR010000071.1:0-9466 GCA_045601965.1 Clostridia bacterium | reverse complement strand
TAGGTACTTGATATAAAAAAAATCCGTGGTATACTTAATATATAGACTATTATTTCCTTACTGAAAGGAAGGATTTTTTTGTATAATAAAATATCGGATATTGAAAAAGGCAACGTAATTCACTTCATCGGAATCGGTGGCGTTTCCATGAGCGCCCTTGCCTCAATTCTTTTAGCTAACGGCTACAAAGTAACCGGCAGTGACTCCGGCTCCAACATATATACCGAGCGCTTAAAAGAAAAAGGAGTCACTATTTATAGAGGCCACAATGAAGAAAATGCAAAGGGCGCTTCGGCAGTCATTTACTCTGCCGCAATAAAAAGCGATAACCCCGAAAGAAGCTATGCCGAGAAAAACGGAATACTCACTATGGAGCGGAGCACGCTCCTCGGCGAAATAGAAACGCTTTACTCCTGCCCTATCGACGTATCGGGAACTCACGGCAAAACCAGCACAACCGGAATGCTTGCACACATATATATGAATTCCGATGTTGATCCCACCGTGCTTATCGGCGGCGACCTTTCCATTCTTGAGGGCAATATGCATATAGGGAAAAATGAGTTCCTTATATCAGAAGCCTGCGAATACCACCGCAGCTTTCTTGATTTTCATCCCGGGATTGCAATCATTCTTGACATAGAAGAAGACCACCTTGACTACTACAAGGACCTTGATGACATAAAATCAGCATTCCATGAATTTGCACTTCTTGCAAACCGTGCTGTTGTCATAAATGCCGACGATAAAAATACCCTTGACGCCGTAAGCGGAATAAAAAACATTGTCACCACCTCTAAAACATACGAGGCTGACTTTTATGCAAAAAATATCAGCAAAGGAACTTTCGGAGACTACTCTTTTTCCGTATATTCAAAGGAAAAAGGCTTTTTATCCGATGTAGCATTATCTGTTCCGGGCATTCATCACGTGAGCAACGCCCTTTGCGCATATGCTGCAGCATATATTTCAGGGCTTTCTCCCGAAGTTATATCAAAAGGTCTTGCTTCTTTCAAAGGTGCAAAACGCCGCTTTGAATTAAAAGGCTTGAAAGACGGCATAAGAATCTATGATGACTACGCCCATCATCCCACGGAAATAAAAGCAACAATTGAAGCTCTCTCAGGCTTTCCCGGAAACAAACACATCATCTTCCAGCCCCATACTTATACAAGAACAATAACACTGTTTGATGATTTCGTTTCCGTTTTATCCCTTTGCGATAATCTTACGCTTCTTCCAATTTATGCTGCAAGAGAAAAGGACACAGGTATTGTTTCTTCGGGTAGCCTTGCCGACAAAATCCCCGGCTCTTACCTTGCAAAGGATTTTGATGACGCCAAAAATCACGTCTTATCCCAGGCAAAAGAAGGCGATATCATAATGACCGTGGGCGCAGGCGATGTATTTAAAATAGGCGAAGAAATACTTTCAGAATAAAAAGATGGGAATATCTAAATGATATTCCCATCTTTTTTATTCATTTTTGTCTTTTATATATTCCAAAGCCTCTTTCATCTGTGCTTCTTCATCTTCTGTTATTATATCAGGCTCTATTCCCTTTTCGTTTATAAAGTTTCCGGCTGAAGTATAATACTTTTCTGTTGTGAGTAAAAGGAGACTTCCGTCGCCCAAGGGAATAACGCTCTGCACAAGCCCTTTACCATAAGTATTTTCTCCAATGATAACGCCTCTGTCGTTTTCTTTTATAGCTGCTGTGAGAACCTCAGAGGCGCTGGCTGTATTTTCATTTACCAAAACCGCCAGAGGCTTGGAGTAATATACATTGTCTTTTATTTTATAAACCTTTTTATTGCCTGATGAATTTTCCGTTGTAAGCAATACCACATCTTCGGGCATTAAAAGCTCCGCTATGCCGATAAGTGAATCCAGATCTCCCCCGCCGTTATCCCTTAAATCAAGGATTATGCCCTTGGCACTTTCATGCGCTTTAAGAGCGGCTTCCATCTCTTTCGGAGCATATTTGGTAAATTCCTTGAATTCCAGATATAATATTCCGTCCTTTTCTTCTGCATTTACAACTTCATTTTCAAGCTCTTCACGCTTCAACTTAAATTCCAATTCTGTTCCGTCGCGCATAACTTTGAAAATCATTTCCTCTTCATCTTCCGGAGCATCAGAGCCTATTCCTTTGACATAATACACCAGACTGTCAAAAGTTTCTAAAGTTGCCTCTCTGTCATCCACAGACAAAAGCACATCTCCCGCTTTCATTCCTGCCAGATCCGCAGGTCCATCCTTAGAAACCTCAGTTACCGTAATACCTTTCTCTTCTTCATATTTCAAGGTTATGCCGACACCTTTATAGCTCTGCTCGTAGGACTCCATAAAAACCGCAGTTTCTTCTTTATCCAGATATCTTGAATAAGGGTCCTCCAGAGCCATAACCATAGTTTTTGCTGCTATATCCTCAATTTTTTCAGCATCATACTCCAGGGCGAAAAATACTTCAATAAAATCAGCAATCCTATCAAGTTTTCCGCCATAGCTGCCCGAAAGCTGTCCTGCAAAAAATATTACTACTGCAAGAAATATAACAGCTGCCACCTTTAAAATCCGCTTTATTATGCCTTTCATAAAATGCCTCCTGTTTTTAAAAGGGACTGTAAAAATACAGTCCCTTTTTTATTAACCAACATAGTTTCTGGGGTTTTGCCTTTCGCCGTTTACAGATACTTCAAAATGCAAATGAGGACCGCTGGATATACCTGTCGAACCCACTTTTGCTATAACCTGACCTTTACTTACGCTGGCGCCGGCTTTTACTAAAAGCTGACTGCAATGTGCATAAAGAGTTGTAAGTCCTCCACCGTGGCTAAGCACTATATACTTACCGTAGGAAGAGCTGTTACCTGAAAAGAGTACCGTACCTGAATCCGCCGCCACAATATCAACGCCCATGTATCCCGCGATATCAAGCCCTTTATGATAGGTTGAAGCACCCGGCACCGGCTGTGAACGGTTTCCGAATTCGCTGGTTACTCTCTTAGTTGAAGGACATGGCCAGAGCATTGTTCCAGTACCTGTTGCAGTAACCGTACTTACCGTCTGACTTTGCTGCTTCGCCAGAGCTTCATTTATCAACCTTTGAATTCTTGCTTCTTCAGCCTTCTGGGTTGCTATACGCTCCTTTATTATCTTAGCCTGACCTTCAAGCTGACTTATTACTTCGCTCTGAGCCTGCTGTTTTGCAGTCAATGCGCTTTTCATTTCAGTCAGCGTGCGGTGCCTTGTTTCCTGCTGAGCCTTAAGGGCTTCCACTTCAGCTTTTTGCAAAGCAATTTTCTCTCTTACAGCTTTTCTTTCTTCTAAAACTTTATTATCATAGTCCAATAAGCTTTTTATTATCTGAATATTTGAGAAAAATTCAGTAAAGCTACCGGAGCCGAATAAAATTTCAATATAAGTTGTAGGGCCGTTTTCATACATTATTCTTGCCCTTGTCTTGAAGGATTTAAACTGATTTTCGCAAGCTTCTTCAGCCTCGGCAAGCTCCGCTTCTTTTTGAGCAAGCTTTGCTTTGGTGGCTGTAATTTCCGCCTGAATACCTGTTATCTGTCCGTTCAATGCTTCAATTTCACCTGCAAGCCTTACCTTATCGTCTTCAGCTGCCTTTTTCTGTGTCTGAAGATTGGAAAGTTCCTGCTCGGCCGCTTTTCTCTGACTTTTCGCAGTATTTAACTGTTCATTGAGATTATCAGCTCTTGCCGGGAAAACAGAGGCAACAAAGGTAACAAGAAAAATAATTGCCATAAGGAGAGATGCAACAGCTATAAACATTTTTCGTTTTTTCATACTGTTGCCCTCCGTCACACCTTAAGATGCCTTGTTGTAGATACCGTACTTGCAAAAGCTCCCATAATGCATCCGAACGCAATAACAACCGGAACAACTATTCCTGTAACGGAATAAGGGCTGTAAAGCTTAATAAGTGCAAAGGACTCTGTCACTGATGTATATAATGGCACATAGCCCGAATATGTTACAATAAGGGCAAGCAAGCTTCCCACAAGTCCTATAAGAATACCTTCTATAATAAAAGGCCAACGGATAAACCAGTTTGTCGCGCCGACGAACTTCATAATATGAATTTCGTTTGCTCTTGCCGCAACAGAAAGCTTTATTGTATTAGATATGATAAACAATGATACTATCATAAGTATCAGCATAATAACAAAGCTTGCTGTCTGGATATATGTCGTCACCTTTAACACATTATCCACGGTTTCCTGATGATTTATTACTTCTGCAATTCCGGAAATACCCGCCACATCTTTTGCAGTTTCTCCTGCCAAAGAAAGCTCATCCAGCGTAATTTTCACGCTGTTTCTTAAGAAATCTTCCCCGGCAAGTCCTTCCAATGCCACAGAATTTCCGCCAAGCTGCTTTGAATAATTTTCAAAAGCCTGCGCCTTTGTTTCATAAGTTATTGCCTTTACATTTGGAACCTTTTCAACCTCGCCTGCTATGGCAAGTGCCTCGTCCCCGTCAATTTCAATATCAATATATGCCTGTATCTCGCACTGTGATTTAATCTGTTCGCTTATATAATTTATATTCATGGTGAAAAGTAAAAATACACTGAACAGAAAAAGACAGCAGCCTATGGTAAGTATAGATGATACAGACATAAGTCTGTTATTTATTATTCCCAAAACCGCAGTTTTGGTATAATATCCTGATTTATTCATCAAGGTTATACAAACCTCCCTCTTCGTCACGGGTAAGCTTTCCGTCATCAACAACCAAAAGACGCTTAGGTCTTGCATTTACAATTTCCGATGCATGAGTAGCCATAAGTATGGTTGTTCCGCTTTTATTAATGGATTCCAATGTATCCATAATATCCATTGCAACTATTCTGTCAAGATTACCGGTAGGCTCGTCCGCCAGAATAACAGTAGGCTTGTTAACCAGGGCACGGGCGATTGATACTCTCTGCTGTTCACCGCCGGAAAGCTCTGATATATCACATCTTGCCTTATTAGAAAGCCTTACCTGGTCAAGAACCTCAGGAACACGCTTTCTTATAGCCTTACTGCCTGCTCCCACAACCTGCATGGCAAAAGCCACGTTATCAAAAACTGTGGTTTTAGGAAGCAGCTTAAAGTCCTGATAAACCATTCCGAGGCTTCTTCTTAAGTAAGGTATTTCTCTCCTTGAAAGGCCGGATATTTCAACACCATCCACAAATATCTGACCGCTTGTAAGATTTTCCTCACGCATTAAAAGCTTCATGATAGAAGATTTACCGGCGCCGCTTCTTCCCGTGAGGTAAACAAAGTCCCCTCTTTCAATCTTGAAAGACAGTTCATCAAGAGCCTTTGTCCCGTTGGGATAAGTAAGTGTTACGTTTACAAATTCAATCAATTCATGTCACCTCAAATCTTATTAGGGTTAGATTCAAGATACTTTTTAACCATCATTGCTACTTTAAATACGATAGCGTCGTCAAACACTCTTAAGTCAAGCCCTGTAAGCTTTTGTACCTTGTCAAGCCTATAAACAAGAGTATTTCTGTGCACATAAAGCTGACGTGAGGTTTCAGATACATTAAGATTCTTCTCAAAGAATTTCTGTATAGTAATTATAGTTTCATGGTCAAGTGTATCAAGAGAACCCTTTACAAATACTTCGTCAAGGAAAAGCTTGCAGAGTGTGGTGGGAAGCTGATAGATAAGACGACCTATTCCAAGCTTGTTATAGCTTACAATATTTTTGTCTGTATCAAGCACCTTTCCAACTTCAAGTGCAACATGAGATTCTCTATAGCTCTTTGCAAGGTCCTTCATTTCGCTTACAATCGTACCGATACCGATGGATGCATTTACCATAAGCTCTGCATTTATTGTGTCAAGCAGGGACTTTGCGATTTTAAATACATCCTTGTCGGAATAATTCGCCTTAATCTCCTTAACAATAGCAATATCGCTTGCATCTACTCTTATGATAAAATCTTTTTCCTTATCGGGGAAAATGCTTGTCAGCATATCCATTGCAGCCTGGTCGTGATTCACATCAACTCTCACCGTCATAACAACACGCATAACCTCGGTAGGAATGTGCAATTCCCTCGTCTTTGCATTAAGATCTCCGGGAAGGATATTATCAAGAAGTACATTCTTCATGAAATTTATCTTATCGAATTTTTCATCATAGAATTGCTTGATGCTGAGGATGGAAACAGATAAGATACTTACATCCTTTTTTGCCTCTTCGTCTTCACCTTCAACAAAGGCAATAAAGTCTGTCTTTCCTCTGACTCCGCCACCGATAAATGTAAATCCGGATGCCACATATACTCTGCCCGGTTCACTGCACTGTTGCTGAACCTCGTCAAGAATTTCTTCTATAGCGCTTATATCGCTGAAGGAACGTATTGTATCATTATCAAGAATAACTCCGACAGGTCTTCCAAACGCTTCTTTCATCTGATAAACTACGCTCTGAAAAAATTTATTTGACATAAAAACTCCCATTCCTTTCATAAAGCCAAAGCGAAAAACATTCTTTTTTGTTTCTTTAAGCTTCTCAACGGAATTAAGGTATAAAGATACTATCTTACTATATATAATAATATTTTTTTGTCAATTTTGCAAGAAAAATCTTTAATATTTTTGTATTTTTTTTATTTTTTGTGCCCTATAGGCTTATTCTTGCATAAAATGTTTATTGGCAGAAGATAAATTGCCCCGGTTCCGGACTGAAAATCCATAGCCGGCCTTCGAAAGGAGGGGTTACATGATAGTAATTTTATCTTCCGCGACAAGTGCCGGCAGACTGAAAAAACATCTTGCATCAGAAGGTATTCCTTCTGAGCTCATACAGACTCCTGCCGCGCTTTCAAAGGGCGGATGCTCCTATTCATTGAAATTTTCCGAAATGTACACAAAAAATGTATCTCACGGAATTTCAATACTCCATATAACAAGCAAAGGCATCTATAAAGAGCAAGCTAACGGAAAAAACATCACCTATATCAAATACTGATTATTATCCGAAAGGAGTGGTATCAGAATAATATATCTTGATAATGCTGCTACAACATTCCCGAAACCTGAGACTGTAAAAAAAGCAGTCCTTAACGCTCTTAGTTCTCTTACCAGCCCGGGAAGGGGCGGCTATGCGCCTTCCATACGCGCTTCTGAAACAATTTATTCCGCCAGAGAAGCCATTGCCGGGCTTTTTAATATAAGAAATCCTGAAAATATAATCTTCACAAATAACGCTACCACATCAATAAATACAGCGCTGAAAGGTCTAATCTCTCCCCACGACAGCTTTACAATAACCTCAATGGAGCATAATGCTGTTTCAAGACCTGCCGAAAGCCTTAAAATGCGCGGAGCCAAGCTTTCCGTTGCAAAAGGAAGTCCTGACGGTTATGTCACTTTAGATTCAGTAAAAAGAAGTCTTTATAACAACACTAAGCTCTTATGCCTCATACACGCCTCAAACGTATGCGGCGGCATCAACAACATTGAAGAAATAGGACGTGAAGCTAAAAAACGCGGCATAATCTTCATGGTAGACGCCTCTCAGAGTGCCGGATGCACTGATATCGATGTGGAAAAAAATCACATAGATATCCTCGCATTTCCCGGGCATAAGGGACTTTTAGGTCCCCAGGGAAGCGGGGTTCTCTATATAAGAGACGGGCTCAGATTAGATCCGTTAACCGAAGGCGGAACCGGCAGTATGTCGGAATCTCTTCTTCAGCCGGATTTTTTACCCGATCGATTTGAAAGCGGTACAGCCGCTATTCCCGCCATAGCCGGGCTTTTAGCCGGCGTAAAGCTTGTTGATAAGATAGGAGCGAAATCCATAGGAAAAGCAGAACGCTATCTTACAAATCTTCTTGCCGAGGATTTATCCATGATTAAAGGCATCAGGATTATCGGAGATTATTCTTCCGGAGAAAAAACAGGCGTGCTATCCGTTGTTCCCGACTGCGACTGCGTAAAGCTTGCCGATATGCTGTACAAAAATTACGGCATCTGCGTACGGGCAGGTCTTCATTGCGCGCCCATGGCTCATCGAACTTTAGGAACTCATAAAACCGGAACAGTAAGGTTTTCTCCCGGAATTTTCAATACAAAAGAGGATATGAAAAAGACGGCATACGCCGTCTCAAAATGTATGAAAAATATGTAAAATCCCGTGGCATTCGCCACGGGATTTATTTTACTTAGAATATTTGTCAACAACCTTTGTCATTTCGTCCATCTTGGATTCCATATCGTAAACGAGCTTGAACTGATTTCTTGCTCTGTCAAGGTTGTGCTTTTCCTTATGAATTTTGAAATATACGTCTCCGTTGATGTAGTCGGCAAGGAAACGAATTCCGCATTCAAGAGTCAAAAGCTTTGCTGAGAAAGGAAGATATTCTCTTTCTGTTTCTGTAAGAATAGCGCCTGTTTCCTCTAAATAGCCCTTTGTGAATGCTTCGTAAAGTTCCATATCAAACCAGATTTTGGAAAGGTCTGTTTCATCTTCAGCTCCGCTGGATGCACCGAATCTTAATGCATCACCGAAATCGTATAAAAGTGAGCCGGGCATAACAGTATCAAGGTCAACCACACAAACGCCTTCGCCGGTCTTTTCGTCAAGCATTACGTTGTTAAGCTTTGTATCGTTGTGAGTTACTCTTACGGGAATTTTGCCTTCAGCAATGGCACGAACAACCTTGCCTGCCTCTTCTCTTCTTGCCATAGCAAACTCGATTTCTTCCTTAACTTCCGCTACTCTTCCCTTGGGATCGGCTTTAATTGCCGCATCAAGCTGCTCATAACGAACGGGAGTATTGTGGAAATCCACGATTGTTTCATGAAGTGTTTCTGCAGGATACTTATCAAGAAGCATTGCAAAATGACCGAAAGACTTCGCAGCATTGTAAAACTGCTCAGTATTTTCTACCTTATTGTAGCTTACAGCCTTATCAATGAACTTATATATACGGTAAGAGCCTCCGTCAGATGCCTTGTAGTAATTTGCACCGCTTTTGGTCTTTATTACTGTAAGAGTCTCTCTGTCAGGATCTCCTCCAGCTGCCTTGATTTTTTCTCTTAAGTAATCTGTTACGTTTGCGATATTTTCCATAAGACCGTCTGCATCTTTGAAAATGCCGGTATTTATTTTCTGGAGAATATAGGACTTACGTGTAAGAAGATATGTATCATTAATATGTCCGTCGCCATAAGGTGAAACTTCATCACGAAGTGCATATTCCTTTAATATTTCATTTAAGCAATCCATTATACAATCCCCTTTTCTGCATATCCTGCAATGCCGCTCTTACGCTCTCTGCATCTTCGCGGTATGTAACACCGTACCACTTATCATCGGTTTCATAAACTTTAACTTTGGTAAGCCCCTCCGTAATTGCACGGTCTATTGCTGTAGGAAGGAAAAACTCACTCTTGGGCACAGATATCTTCTCTGTTAA
>JAZSAR010000070.1:0-7489 GCA_045601965.1 Clostridia bacterium | reverse complement strand
GCTTTCAATTGCAAACCAATTTGACGGCATACTGTATCAGATAGTACACGCACCTTCACTTGCAATTATTCCTTATGTGGCGCAAAACATTGGCGCAAAAAACATTAAAAGGGCAAAAGAAGCTGTTGTAAAATCTGTTTTAATCACAATCGCTTTCGGTGCATCGCTCGGTGCGCTGTCTGCCATCTTCTCCGCTCAGCTTTCTTCGCTTATGTCCTCTACGCCCGCTGTTATTATGTATTCACAGCAGAAAATGATTATTGTTTCGAGTACATATTTTATCTGCGGCATTAACGAAGTTTTAAGCGGCTCTCTTCGCGGAATGGGAAAACCGATAATTCCCACAATATCGACGCTGATATTTATGTGTGTACTGAGGATTGTCTGGGTTCGCTTTGTGTTCCCCGTTTGCCCGACACTTACATTCTTATATCTCGTATGGCCTATTGGCTGGATTTTATGCATAGCAGTTGCCCTTAGTGTATTTTTTCCGACACTTTCAAAATTGCAAAAAATGTAACTTCTTTTGTGGTATTGTACCACAGCTTCTCATTCTCTTCAAGTACTATAAGACAAAAAAACAAGGGCATATGCCCTTGTTTTTATTATTCCATACCTTTTTTGATGCAGTTTAAGTTAAGCTCCAACATATCAGCTTTTTTTGCAGGTATAACCTTTGAAAGAGCCTTTTCAACTGTTTCTATATCAGCAAGACCTGTTGCCTTAATCATTGCTCCTGTCAGAATCATATTTGCAAGCTTTGATGCACCCATTTCGTTTGCAAGCTTAGTTGCTGGAACGTCAACAACAGTAACATCTGTTCTCTTAACGCCTTCGGAAATAAGAGAAGAGTCATAAACTACAACTCCGCCCTCTGCAACAGAATCAATGAACTTATCAAGCGAAGGCTGATTCATTGCAAATAAAACGGTGGGCTTTGTGATAAGAGGAGAGCTTACGGGCTCATCGGACAGAATAACGTGACAGTTACATGTTCCGCCTCGCATTTCGGGACCGTAGGAAGGAAGCCAGGAAAGCTCCTTGTCAGCTACCATTCCGCAATATGCTAAAAGCTTACCTGCAAAAAGGATACCCAGGCCGCCGAAGCCGGCAAGTATTATTCCATGTGTTGCCATTATTTGTCACCGTCCTTATCTTTGTATACGCCAAGAGGATAATAAGGCATCATATTGTCTTCAAGCCACTTTAATGCCTCAACGGGTGAAAGTCCCCAGTTTGTAGGACAGGTGGATAAAACTTCTACGATAGAAAAGCCTTTCTTATCAATCTGATTCTGGAAAGCCTTCTTTATTGCCTTCTTTGTCTCGGTGATGTTCTTTATGTTGTTAACCGCACATCTCTGGGCAAGTGCCACACCGTCAAGTGTGGAAAGCATTTCAGAAACTCTTATGGGATGGCCCTGAGTTTCGGTGTTTCTGCCGTAGGGAGATGTCTGCGTTACCTGACCGGGAAGTGTTGTGGGAGCCATCTGACCGCCTGTCATACCGTAAATTGCATTGTTTATGAAAATTACGGTGATGTTCTCCCCTCTTGCTGCCGCGTGAACTGTTTCCGCAGTACCGATTGCAGCTAAATCTCCGTCTCCCTGATAGGTAAATACTACGTTATCGGGATGAACTCTCTTAATACCGGTTGCAACAGCGGGCGCTCTTCCGTGAGCCGCCTCCTGCATATCGCAGTTAAAGTAGTTATATGCAAAAACTGCACATCCAACAGGTGCAACACCTATTGTCTTACCTTCAATACCAAGCTCGTCAATTACCTCTGCAACAAGACGGTGAACAATACCGTGATTGCAGCCGGGGCAATAATGGAGCGTTACATCGCAAAGTGCGTGAGGTCTTTTAAATGTCGCCATTATTTTACGCCTCCTGTCATAGCTTCCAATTTTTCAACAATTTCTTCGGGGCTGGGAATCATACCGCCGGTACGTCCGTAGAAATCAACGGGCGTCTTACCGTCAACGGAAAGACGAACGTCCTCAATCATCTGTCCCATGCTCATTTCAACGGAAAGGAAGGACTTTACCTTGCCTGCATATTTAGCAAAAGTCTTTGTGGGGAAAGGCCAGAGTGTGATGGGACGGATTAAACCAACCTTTATACCCTTTGCTCTTGCTCTCTGGATGGCAGACTTTGCTACACGGGCAATTGTGCCGTACGCCGCAATGATAATATCTGCATCCTCGCACATATACTCTTCCGCTCTTGCCTCTTCCTCTTCGATTACGGCATATTTCTTATAGCGCTCCTGAACCAGCTTTTCAAGCTCTTCGGGAGTGATGTAAAGAGAGTTTACGATGTTGTGACTTCTCTTCATATCTGTTCCAACTGTTGCCCAGGTCTTCTCGGCAAGTTCTTTCTTACTCTTATAGTTTCCGAAAACAACGGGCTCCATCATCTGACCGAGCATACCGTCCCCCATAATCATAACGGGCATTCTGTAAAAGTCAGCAAGGTCAAAAGCTTCCTTAACAAGGTCAACCATTTCCTGAACTGAAGCGGGAGCAAGCACGATTAAGTGGTAATCGCCGTGTCCGCCGCCCTTTGTTGCCTGGAAATAGTCGCTCTGTGCAGGCTGAATACCGCCAAGACCGGGGCCGCCTCTTACGATGTTACATATTACGCAGGGAAGGTCGCTTCCCGCTATGTAGGAAATACCCTCGGACTTTAAGCTTATTCCGGGGCTTGATGAGGATGTCATAACCCTTGCACCCGCACCTGCTGCACCGTATACCATATTTATAGCGGAAACTTCACTTTCTGCCTGAAGGAAAACGCCGCCGATTTTAGGCATCTGCTTTGCCATATAGGCAGCAACCTCTGTCTGAGGAGTTATGGGATATCCGAAGAAATGACGGCATCCTGCTTCGATAGCCGCACGCGCCAGAGCTTCGTTACCTTTCATTAAAACTTTCTCTTCCATTTTTGTCACTCCTTTACTTCTATAGCACAATCCGGACAAATCATGGCGCAGAACGCGCAGCCGATACACTTATCAATATCGGTTACTCCGGCAGGATTGTATCCTTTTTTGTTGAGCTTATCCTTGTTGATTTCAACAATCTTTTTGGGACAAACTGTTGTGCAAAGACCGCAGCCTTTACATATTTCTTCATTGAAATGAGCCTTTGACATATGAATCATTCCTTTCTTTTTTCAACATTTATAACTTAAAGCATAAGGATGTATTTATCCAGTGCAAAGTCTTTTTCTTTTGCCAGTTCCTTTTTAACGGCATTACCGAAAAAAGGAATATCTGTCATATTGGAAACCTTTTTAACTATCTCCTCGCCTTTTAAAACGTGTTCGTAGGTGGTTTCTTCCATAAGGTTTGTATTGTTTATAAGGCATGTTACCTTAAGCCTTGAGGTATATTCAATCGCCCTTATCATTTCGATTATCTTTTCAGGAGTATCGGTTTCAGGCCTTAAAACATTTATCACGAAATAAACCTCGGAATTATCTTCCGTAATGTAATTTTTGAATCTTCCGAGAACCGCCGCACCGTCATCATCTCCGCCAATATCCAGAACTGCGGTTTTCTCGTCAGTAAACGCCGCATAAACCTCAGGCGGAAGTGAAGGCAAATCCACATTTGTCCCCGCATAATAGGGCGCCACAACACGGATTCCGGCATCTTCCAAAACTTTCCTTGCGTCATTGGTTCTGAAATAAGGATTTACGGTGTCAAGATCGGCAATTATATCTGCTCTATTTTTTATCGCAAAGTTTACGGCAAGCTCGGTTTTTCCGCTTCCGTAATGCCCCACGAATATATTAATCCGTTTCATCGTCGGTGTCTTTCCTTTACATAAAGTATATTAATAATAGATTATATCATAAAAAATTACTACGGTCAATATTCAAACTGCAAAATCCGCTAAAAATCTTCATACATTTTCTGTATCTTTTTTACATTCCCTTCTGTATTCCGACATCGACATTCCTGTTTCGTTTTTAAAAATCTTATTAAAATAAGAGCCGTTTTCAAAGCCGCAAAGTGTTGAAATTTCGCCAATCGGTGTATTTTCTTCTCTCAGCATGGTTCTTGCCTTTTCGCATCTCATTCCGTTTATAAATTCAACCAATGTCATATTTGTTATCTTTTTGAATTCCCTTAAGAAATGATACTTGCTGAGCCCTATTTCCCGCGCAACTTCATCTGCAGTGATTCTTTCAGATATGTGGGAATTTATGTATCCTATCGCCATTCTCATATGATGAAGAGTTTTCGAGTCCTTTTTCTTTGCGCCGTCATCAGTATAATTTCTTGCAAGGTAAAGCATAAAATCCATTATGGCAGCTTTTATCCCGGCTTCTTTATATGCACCGGTATTTTCAAACTCTGCTATAACATCATTGAACAATCCTATAAGTCTTTCATCATTTACAAGGTTTTTAAAACTAATAATCGATGTATTGAGTCCATTTTGCTGAAGATATGCCCTATCCGGAATAAGGCAATAATATTTCATAGTGCCGTTAGTTTCTGTATAATGAAGATCAAAAGAATTGATTATAGCAATATCATTCGCTTTAAGCGCTATCTTTTCGCTATTGCAATATAAAAAACCGCTACCCTCTGTTACGAACAGAATTTCTGCATTCTCATGCCAGTTCTGCATGCAATGTTGTCTGTAATGCAGGCGCTCTATTCCCCTTTCCGAAGCTTCGGAAGACAACACCGGAGACAATGTGTCAAAATGAAATATAAAAGGCAACCGTTTTTCTGTAAAACTGTGGGGTTCATATACAATCATATTCATACCGACACCTCCTTTTTAATAAAACAGCAATATTATTGCATAAAAAAGCAATATTATTTCTTGATTACACCTTTATTTTAACATATAATTACATTAAAGGCAATATAAACTTTTGATTGAAGGAGGCTTTTTATGACAAAACGAATCTTAAAAAACGTAAAAGTAAACGGAGAAGTAACTGACATAATTATGGAAGACGGAAAAATCCTCTCCATCGGAAAGACAGATTTCCCCGGTGAAGACAGAAAAGGAGAAAAAGCCTACCCCGGTTTAATCGATATACATACCCACGGTGCTCTTGGGACAAGCGTATCAAACGGCGGTCATCTTTTAGAGCTTTCAAAGTATCAGAGCTCACACGGTGTTACGGCGTGGTTTCCCACCACAACTACAATATCAACCGAAGACCTGATAAGCGTAACCCACGAAAAAACCGACTATAACGAAGGTGCAAGAATAATGGGCTTCCACTTAGAAGGCCCTTACATAAACAAAAAATATAAGGGTGCTCAGAACGAGGACTTTATAAAAAATCCTTCTTTAGAGGAGCTTAAGAAATTCAAGGATGTTAAAATGATTACCATCGCTCCCGAACTTCCCGGCGCATATGAATTTATCGAAAAGTGCGGCTGTAAGGTTATAATCGGTCACACCGATGCCGACTATGAAACAGCTCTCGGCGCAATCAGAAAGGGAGCCGATTGCCTGACACATACCTTCAACGCCATGCCCCCTCTTCACCACAGAAATCCCGGTGTAATCGGCGCGGCAATAGAAGCAGATGCCTGGGTGCAGATTATATGTGACGGACTTCACGTTCACAAGTCGGTAATCAAGATGCTTTATCGGACTTTTGGAAAGAAAATGATCGTAATAAGCGACTCGGTAAATCCCGCTTACCTTCCCGACGGCGAATATGACTATGACGGACATGCCGTAATTATGAAGGACGGTGAATGCCGCCTTACTGACGGCACAATAGCCGGAAGCTCCCACTCGGCACTTTACGGAGTTCAGAAGCTTATAAGCTGGGGAATTCCCGAAGAGGATGCATTTTACGCCGCTACAAAGGCTCCCGCAACTTATGCAGGGCTTACGACCAAGGGTGAGCTTAAAGAAGGTTTTGATGCAGATATCATACTGCTTGACAACGAACTTAATTTAAAAG
Organism: Clostridia bacterium; assembly: GCA_045601965.1. Lineage (GTDB taxonomy): Bacteria > Bacillota > Clostridia > CAKSNL01 > HGM11501 > HGM11501. The sequence goes on along the minus strand of JAZSAR010000070.1, from coordinate 1,532 downwards.
AGACAATTATAGGAGGTATTACAGACTATGTATGCAGGGATTGATTTAGGCGGCACAAACATCGCCGCAGGATTGGTTGACGAAAACGGTAAAATTGTTATAAAGGACTCTGTTCCCGCAGGAGCGAAAAGACCTTCGGGTGAAATAATCGCCGATATGGCAAACCTTGTAAAAAAGCTTACCAAGGAATACGGCATTGAAATGTCAGAGCTTTCTTCCATCGGCATCGGAAGTCCCGGACTTATCGACTCTGATAACGGTATTGTCCTTCAGATTGCAAACCTTAATCTTGCAAATGTGAATCTGGCAGAGGAAATGGAAAAGCTTACGGGGGTTAAAACCTACGTTGGTAACGATGCCAACTGTGCGGCATATGCAGAGCATTTATACGGCGCTTCAAGCGGTGCTAATTTCTCTGTTATGGTTACCTTAGGTACCGGCATCGGCGGCGGTATTATCCTTAAAAACAAGGTTTACACAGGTCACCGCTTTGGTGCAGGTGAAATCGGTCACTTAATCATTGCCGCAGGCGGAAAAAGATGCGGATGCGGAAGACGCGGATGCTTTGAAGCTTATGCTTCTGCATCGGGCCTTATCAATATGACAAAGCACAAGGCAATTAACCACCCAAATTCCTTACTTAACTCCATCCCGATAAACGAAATTAACGGTAAAACCGCATTTGACTTTGCAAAACAGGGCGACCACGCATCTCAGGAAGTTATCGACGAATACATAAACTATCTTGCAATCGGAATTGGCGATCTCTTAAGAATTTTATATCCCGATGTTATCGTAATCGGCGGCGGTATCAGTAAGGAAGGCGACAACTTACTTGTTCCCCTCCGCAAGAAGCTCCGTGAAGAGGTTGCTTTCGACTATGAAACAGAAATCGTTGCCGCAAAGCTTGGTAACGATGCAGGTATCGTAGGTGCCGCAATGCTTGAAAAGACAGTTCTTTAATAACAAAAAATCCCTTTGAGGAATTTCCTCAAAGGGATTTTTTTGTTATCTTGAAATGGTTATCGTCTTAGTCTCTCCGTCCCAGGCTACATTGTAATTAAGATGCTCGGAAACGAATCTTACGGGTATAAATGTTCTCGAATTGTTGATTGTGGGCTCTGCAGGAAGGGTGTATCTTACGGTGCCGTTCATGGAATTAGTAATCCATACAAGGTTATATTCAACCTGCATAGTAATAACCGTATCACCCTTTGTAATTGTGATTGTCTGATTAACTCCGTCCCATTCAATCTTTGCACCCATCTGCTCTAAGAGACCACGAAGAGGAATAAGTGTTGTTCCCACTCCCGTGATATAAGGTGCAACGTCAATTGTAACGGTCTTTGATTCGTCGCCCTTATTTACAATTATCTCGTTTGAGCCGATTTTTAAGATATATTCGTCCTTCACCTTTTCTTCTTTCATTTTTGCCGTCTGCATTACTTCGATATTGGCGCAGGATACTCTTCTTCCCGTGTATTCCTTAATAACAAAGCGTATGCCTGATCCCGTAAGAGCTTCGGGGAATA
>JAZSAR010000069.1:0-6792 GCA_045601965.1 Clostridia bacterium | reverse complement strand
TAAAGAGCGATTGCGTGCTCTGTCTGAGTCTTATAATCATCCTGCCATACTTCGCGGAACTTCTTTACTATATTCTTGTAAAGCTTTTCGTACTTTTCAACATCCTTGCCCAGGATTTTACCTGCCTTAATAACCAAAGATGTGGAATATGCATAGAATCCCTGCGCGATCAGGTCTTCACGGCTTGAGCCCTTGTAACTTCCCTCGGGAGCGTCGATTCCAAGCCAGTCACCATACTGGGGATTACCCTTAAACATATACTTTTCGGTGGTTACATTTGTCATATAGTCAACATACTTGTGCATAGATTCGAACTGGTCTGAAAGTATCTTCTTATTTCCGTAGGTAAGATATACCTCCCAGGGGCAGATTGTTGCCGCATCGCCCCACGCCGCACCGGAGGAACGGAGGGATTTCTTGTTTGCTTCGGGAAGTCCCTTGAAATAGAAGGGAACCATCTTGGGAACTCCGCCGTCTTCGCCGGAGGCTGCCTCCAAGTCGTGAAGCCATTTTGTAAAGAACTTTTCAACATCGTAGTTAAAGGTTGCCGTACGGCAGAATACCTGAGTGTCACCTGTCCATCCCATACGCTCGTTTCTCTGGGGACAATCTGTCGGAACGTCAAGATAGTTATCCTTCTGTCCCCAGAAGATGTTGTCAAAAAGTCTGTTAAGCTTTTTGTTGGAGCTGTTCAAGTAACCCGTTCTCTTCATATCGGAGTATACACAGATACCCGTGAAGTTGTCGGGATTTACCTTTCTTCCGGGATGCTTTATGATTCTTATATATCTGAACGCCTGGAAAGAGAACTTAGGCTTATAGGTATTTAAGCCTTCCTTACAGGTATAGTCGGTAAGAGTTTTTGCGGTACGGTAGTTTTCACGGTAGAAGTTTCCGTCCTTATCAAGCACCTCACCGCAGTCAAAGATAAGCTTTTCGCCTTCCTTTGCTTCAACGGAAAAAGCCACATAGCCTGTCATATTCTGACCGAAGTCCAGAATTTTCTCACCGTTGGGTGTCTTTATAAGGGTGGGCTTTATTATTTCGTGTTCTGTTATTTTTTCACCTTCCTGGGGAATCAATACCTTTTTGCTCCATTTGGTAAATTTTGCATTTACGCCTTTTTTATCGGTGAAGCGGGCATCGATTGTCTCTCCGTGATAGATATCGGTGTACATAATGGCACTCTGCTTCGTCATCCATGTTTCGTCTGTCTCGATTTTTTCTTCTGTACCGTCCTCATATGTAATATCAATATCACCGATTATGGCGATGGGAGGTGTAATCTGATAGCCCTTTTCAATTCTTGCAATTGAGCCGCTCATCCAGCCGGGGCCTACTTCAACCTCAACAAGACTCTTCTTACGAAGCTGTGATGTGATGTCATAAGTCTGATACTGAATTCTCTTTTCATACTGTGACCAGCCGGGAGCAAGAATGAAGTCCCCTACTCTCTCGCCGTCAATTCTTGCTTCATACACGCCAAGTGCGGTAAGTGTAAAGGTTGCCTTTTTCACCTTTTTTGTAAGGTCAAGCTTTTTATAAAATATAACTGCGCCGCCTTCTTTATATTCTGCCGCGTGGGTTATCCAGTTTGCTTTTATCATAACTGTCTCCTCCTTTAATAAGTTAACTTGATTATACTCTTTTATTTACCTCTTGTCAATCAAAAGATTTTATGTTAGAATAAATTTAATATATAATAAAGGAAGTTTTTCTATGACAGAATTTTATTTGCTGAAAAACAATACCAACGGTCAGATGATGGGGCTTTTGTTCCGAGACGATGACAATATAATTATTTTTGACGGCGGTACCACGGGAGATTCTGTGGGAATTTTATCCCTGCTTGAAGGCTTTGGCTTATCCCACGTTGATGCCTGGTTTTTCACCCATCCCCACCCCGACCACACCTTTGCATTCCGCGATATTTTATTGAATCACAAAAATATTTCCGTTGGCAAGGTTTTAAGGAACTTTCCTTCTACCGAATTTATAAAGGAGCACACAAAAAGAGGCGAATATGAATATAACGCCCTTGTGGAGTTTAACAGGCTTCAAGACAAGCGTTTCGCATCCTTTAACAAAGGGGATGTTTTTTATATCGGAAAGCTCAAAATTGAAGTGATGCGCACTTTCAATCCCGAAATCACAAGTGATGTGGCAAACAATTCCTCTGCCGTTTTCAAGGTGACGGGGGAAAACAAAACCGTTCTTATCCTTGGTGACTTAGGCATTGAAGCAGGGCACGAGGTTATGGAAATGTACTTATCATCCGACCTTGAAGCCGACTTTACTCAGATGGCGCACCACGGGCAAAACGGTGTTGACAAGTCCTTTTACGAAAAATTCACTCCGAAAGCCTGCCTCTGGGCATCTCCCTCCTGGCTTTGGGATAACGATCAGGGAAACGGCTTTGATACAGGCATTTACAACACCGTAAGAACAAGAGAATGGATGGCAGAGCTCGGCATAACAGAGCATTATGTCGAAAAGGACGGCCCCATCAGGTTGGAGATATAAAAAAGCTTTGAGGCAATGCCTCAAAGCTTTTTTCTTATTCGTATGAAATTGTAATCGTCTGTGTTTCGCCGTCCCATGCTACCTTGTATCCCATATTTTCAGAGACAAAACGCAGGGGAATAAAGGTTCTTCCGTCCTTTATTATTGGAGCAACCTGTGCATTGTAGCGGGTGTCATTGATATACACTCTGTCATCCTCAATCTGGAAGAGCATAAGGTCTTCTTTTTCGGTTATTACCTCTATCTTCTGGTCGTATTCGATCCAGTTGATGGAAGCGCCCATCTGCTCTAAAAGTCCTCTTAAGGGAATCATTGTATAATTTTTGAAGATAAAGGGAGCAACGTCGGTTGTGATAACCTTCTTTTCTCCGTTCTTGTTTACTGTGATGTCCTTAGATCCGATCTGAAGCACATAGCTTACATCGTCTTCCAGAGCTTCTCTCTTATAATCGCCCTCGGTCTGATAGAACTTGAATTCGCCGCAGGTAGCATAGTTTCCTCTACCCTTTAATACGATGACTCTTATATACTTTGCCTTCAACGGCTCATCAAACATAATGCTCTTGGGATCGGTGCTGTCGCTTTCCATAACGTAGCTGTCATAGAATTCATAATTTTTTCCGTCAAGGGAATATTCTATTTCAATATCCTCAAAATGGCCTGTAAGGTTTCCGTCAAGTCTAGGCTGATAACCAAAACCGCTCAACGTATATGCATAACCCAGATTAAAATCAATTGTTATGGGAAGTCTGCCGGAGTTATTTGTGATTTCAGAGTGATAGTAGCTTTCGCTGTTACCGTCTATCATAAGGGAAGACGGCTGATTTTCAATCTTATCTGTCTTAACACTTATACCGGGGAACTGCACCGCAACATAGGAATATTCGTCGGATTTTTCAATCAAATCCTTGGCCGTAATGGTCTTAAGAGAAGGATTTTCCTTTATGAGGCGTATCTCTCCTGCGCTTCCGTAAGCGTCACGGGCGTGTACGAGCACAAGCTTAACTGCCTTTGCCTTGATATTGGTGTTGAAGTAAACAGTTTTCGCCTTTTCATTGTATGCCCAGGCTCCTTCTGCCACTTTCTTGAAGCTTTCTCCATCGGGAGAAACGTGTATTTCATACTCTGTGCAAACGCCTGCACCCAGGTTCTTTCTGGGATAGTAGCGGTAGCCTGAAACAGCCTGCTCCTCGGGAAGGATTATAGTGATATAATGAGGCTCTATCGCTTTGGGATTAATCATTGTGTGCCAGTGGGACGTAAGGTCTCCGTCGATTGTCTTTTCGGGGACTTCGTTGGGCTTTCCGTTATTTGCATTTATACTTGATGCATCAAATGTCCAGCCTGTAACAGGAAGCTCATCCTCTGAAAGAACTGTGCTCTTGGGTTCATTTGTTGCAGGAGCCTTTGTTTCCTCTTTCTGAACTGCCGCAAGGCTCGCTCTTTTTACGCTTGCATTTGTAATGCCCTTTGAGGGAAGGCCTGCCTTTGGTGCAAGAAGTCTCATTTCTCCTGCAGTTGCATATCCTCCTGTTCCCTCTACATACTGAAGGCGCACATATTTAGCCTTGTAGTTAGCTGTAAATTCCGCAGTTTTTGCACTGTCATCATTTTTCCAGGAGCCTTCTGCTACCTTTTCAAAGTTTTCGTTGTCGTTGGATATATAAATTTCATATCTTACACATACGCCAACACTGCTCTTTCTGGGGTAATAACGGAATCCCGAAAACTCGGTTTCTTTGGGAAGGATTATTGTGAAATAGTGAGGAGGATTAGCCTTGGGATCAATTGCTGAATGCCAGTGGGTAACCATGTCTCCGTCCACTACATTTTCCGGCTTCTCATAGGGCACACCCTTGGGAGAGTTTGCGCTTGAAACCTGGAAAAGCCAATCAACAGGATCCATTTCGTCTGCAGCCATTGCTTTTCCCGAAACCTTTTCACTTGATATATAGTCAATGTTCATGGTCTTACCTCCGGCAGCAGGTGCAGCAGGTGTTGCGGGCTTTGCAGGGGCAGCAGGAGCAGAAGCTGCGCCCGATGCACCGCCGATTTCGCTTGCCTTTACATTTGCTGTAATTTCAAGAGGAGCAGAGCCGCTCTTGGGTTTAAGTATTCTTATTTCGCCTGCGCTTCCGCAGCCATAGTCCCCTTCTACAATCTGAAGTCTTACGAATTTTGCATTGTAGTTACGGGTAAAATTAACTGTTTTGGTTGTATCATCCTTTTCCCAGGAGCCTTCCGCTACCTTATGGAAGTTTTCGTTATCGTTGGAAAGATAAATTTCATACTGCGTACAAACGCCTGCGCCGCCGCCCTTTCTCGGATAATAGCGGTAACCGCCGATTGCCATCTTTTCGGGCATTTCAATGGTTATGTAGTGAGGACCTTTTGCCATAGGCTCAATGGATGAATGCCAATGGGAAACAGTGTCGCCGTCAAGCACGTTTTCAGCCTTTTCTCTGGGCGTTCCTCCGGGAGCATTCTGGCTTGATACATGTACCTTGTAGCCGTCTATGGGAAGCTCATCATAAGAAACTGTTATATTCTTGGGAGTTTCTGTCGCAGGAGCCTGTGTCGGAGCCTGTGTAGCTCCGGAAGATGTGCTGCTTCCGATTTCGCTTGCCTTTACATTAGGTGTAATTTCAAGAGGAGCAGAGCCGCTCTTGGGAGCAAGTATTCTTATCTCGCCTGCGCTTCCGTAGCCGAAGTCAGCCTTTACAAGCTGAAGTCTTACGAATTTTGCGTTGTAGTTTCGGGAAAATTCCACGGTCTTTGTGGTATCATCCTTTTCCCAGGTGCCTTCTGCAACCTTCTGGAAGTTTTCATTGTCGTTGGAAAGATAAATTTCATACTGTGTGCAAACGCCTGCACCGCCGCCCTTTCTCGGATAGTAGCGGTAACCGCCGATTACCGTTTTTTCGGGCATTTCGATGGTGATGAAATGAGGGCCTTCTGCCTTGGGTTCAATGGATGAATGCCAATGGGAAACTGTATCGCTGTCAAGTACGTTTTCACCCTTTTCTCTGGGCGTTCCTCCGGGAGCATTCTGGCTTGATACATGTACCTTATAGCCTTCAATTGACAGTTCGTCGGAGGCCATTTCACCTTCAGCCATTGCCGTTACCGTGAAAATCATTAAAAGAGCCAATATTAATGCTAAAATCTTTTTCATTTAAATAGCCCCCTTTCTTAAAATTCGGACGCCAAAGCGTCAACTGCTGTTTTATTGATATTCTTACCGAATGCCGCCATATTGCCGGATTCGTAAACTTCAAGTCCGAAAATATCGGAGAATATTGTTACGGGAACGTAAGGAATTCCGTCAATTACGGTTACGGGATTTGTGAGAGGTTTAAGAACGCCGTTTCTTCTTCCTTCCAATGTGCCGACTGTTGTATAGAAGGTGGTTTCGCCGCGAAGCTTGAACATCTGTCTGTCAGCTTCATAAACCGTTCTTAAACGAAGTGCATCATAAAGGAAGTAAGAAGGCATATACATAACGCCGTTTATTCTCTTTGCACCGTATCGCATATCGGGATCATAGGTATACATCTTTGCACCGGATACAAATGCTCTGTTGGAGCCGTCAGCTACAACGGTAACACCTGTAAGTGCTGCTCTTTCTTCCTCGGAAAGCGACTTCTGCGCCTTTTCTGTATAGATGTAGTTAAAGCGCGCATTGGGCGCTGCGTTACCGTCAACATAGAAATTCATAATGTCACCCTTTGCATTGTCAACCCACTTGAATTCAAAGTCAACCGTTGCACCAATTCCAAGAAGAGCTTTTGAAACCTTTAAGGAAAGTGTCTTTCCCGAAAGGGCATATTCTGCTTTTCCGATTACTGAAAGACTTCCGTCGGCATTAAGGCGTGATACATCTCCTGCGGCGGGAGTGTTTATAACAAAGTCATAGCCTTCCCAACCTGTTGCGTGGTTTCTGTCTGTATCGATGTAAAGCTTCATCCAGGCATCGCCCTCGGGCTTTGTGATGTCAGATGCCGCTTCAGCATAGAAGTAGAGGTTTTCAGAATCTCTTGAAACCTTTGCTTTTATAACATTGTTTCGCGCGGTGTAGTTTTCATAAATAACTCCGCCCACACCAACATCGTTACGGTTGTATGTACCCTTGTTGTTGATAAATTCGGGAGTTACGTCTTCCCATGTTGCCACTTTGTTTATATCAATGGTCTTTTCTGCTCCTGCAATGGGAGCGGCTTCCGCACCCTTTAACTTTGTTACAGCGTCAATCTAAAGCGCATAGTATGA
>JAZSAR010000068.1:0-7053 GCA_045601965.1 Clostridia bacterium | reverse complement strand
CTTAAATGCAAAAGGAGGATAAATATGAAAAGGTTTTTATGTGTTTTACTTGCTTTAATCATGCTCTCGGGTATGGTTACGGTTGCGTCGGCGGCGGATATCACACTTACCGCGGCAGACGTTGTCGAAAAGAGTGAAAGCGGCGTAGCTGTTGACGGAAGCATAAAAAGCTGGAAGGACGGCGGCTATGTGGGCTTCAAGGTTAAAATGGATGGTGTTAAGTCCATTTCAATGGAGGTTTCAACCGTTATAGTTGACTGGACAAACGGTGAGGCTTTCAGAATAAGACTTGACAATCCCAAAGACGGTGAGTTTTTAGGCTATATGCTTATAAATAAAAACGGCACCAATACATATAAAATGCCGGTTGAAGGAACCTTCACGGGCGAGAGAATGCTCTACATCGTGCAGAACTATCATATGCAGGGACACGTTGATATAAAGAGCGTTACTTTGTCTTCTGAGGAATATACTCCCGAGCTTATAACTCCCGTGCCTGATGAAAATATTATAGATAACTATTCCGATACCTGGGTAGCTACAGACTCTCTCGGACGCAAGGTGGCGGATTTTGAAGAGGCAGGCCCTGTCAAAGAGGGTGAGCGCCGGGTTGGTATTTTCTACTGGCCCCATCATCAGGGAGATAAAAGTGCGGTAATTGCGTCGGAAGCTATTAAAAAATATCCCGAGGCAAAGACAGATTATGACCATGAGGTGTGGTTTACTCCCGGGAACTCAAGCCCCGGCTCAATTTACTGGAACGAGCCTCTTTTCGGATTTTATAACGGCGAGGATTACTGGGTATACCGCCGTCATGCGGAAATGCTGGCAAACGCAGGTGTTGATGCGATATTCTTTGACTGCACCAACGGAGACAGAAGCTTTGTAATATCTTCGGGTATGTGCTTCAAGGCGTTTCATGATGCAAGGGAAGCGGGCGTTGACGCGCCTAAAATTTCCTTCTATATGCCTATGGGAGCATCAAGCGAAGAAAAATGGCGTATGGTAAAATCCGCTTATCTCAACTTCTATGAAAGCGGAGAATATTCCGACCTCTGGTTTATGCTTGACGGTAAGCCTATGCTTCTTGCCAATGAGTTCGAAGGAGGTCTTTCAAAAGCGGATAAGAACGATCCAGAAGATAAAGGTCTTGCTTCAGATATAAAGAATTTCTTTTCAGTAAGAGGAAGCGGTGCCCGCCGTGCCGAGGACTATTTAGAGGGTGACTGGCATTGGCTCAGTCCCTATCCTCAGCCCCTTAGAGGTATGGAGGAGGATGGAAGACCCGAATTTATCAATGTCGGCGTTGCTATAAATGAATCCTATGAAACAGGCGGCGTGGGAACAGAAGCCTTTTCCGATGAATACATAAAAGGAAGAAGCTATACAGAAGCCTTCGGCGAAGATTACAGAGCAGATGCAACCCGCCACGGTTATTTCATGCAGGAGCAGATTTCACGCGCGCTCGCAGAAGATCCCCACTTTGTATTTATTACAGGCTGGAACGAATGGCACGTAAGCCGTTCCAGGGAGCTTGGCGGAAAAATGAACGTATTTATCGACCTTTTCGATGATGAGGGAAGCCGTGATATCGAACCTACAAAGGGACCCCTGGGCGATGACTATTACAATTTAATGGTTGACTTTATAAGAAAGTATAAGGGCGTTCGCCCTGCACCTTTGGCAAGCGGAGCAAAGACCATTGATATTGCAGGCGATGCAAGTCAGTGGGATAGCGTAGGACCTAACTTTATCGCAGATTTGGGCGGCTATGAAAGAGACGAATATTCTAACAAGAATGTGGAAACTCAGGAAATGCTTCATTATACCGCAAAGGTAAACAACGTAATTACTTCATCCAAGGTAAGCTATGATGCGGAAAATATTTACTTTATGGTAAAGACAAAGGATGCCATAAAGGAAGGCAAAAACTTTATGAACCTTTATATAAACACCGACAGAAATTATGCTACAGGCTGGGAAGGCTATGACTATGCCGTAAATATCGGTGAAAAAGGCAAGGTTTCAAAGTTCAATGACAAGTCATACACACTTACAGATGCGGGAAAAGCAAATTACAGTGTGAAGGATAATGTAATGCAGCTTGCAATTCCGAGAAGCATAATCGGAAAGACGGAAGATGTTGAAATGGAATTCAAGTGGTCTGACTATGTGGATATTGCAGGGGATGTGCTTAACTTCTATCTTGAAGGCTCAACTGCACCTATGGGACGTTTTAATTATCTCTACACAGAAATCGAGCAGAAGTCTTTAACCGAAACAGAAAAGCTTAACCTTACAGACTGCACCGTGATGGTTGCAGGCAAAAACGAAATGGTTGCAAACGGCGGAAAAATGAAGGTTTATGAGCCCGATATAAGATATTCTACCGTTACGGAAAACGGTATGCTCTATTTCCCCGCAGTAGCACTTAATGACATTTTGGGCTACGGAAGAACAAAGGTTGAATGGGGCAATGTTGAAAGCGATATGCTGATCGTAAAGACTCACACCCTCGATAATTCCACCGACGAGGATGCAACCTGGAACGGAAAGAAGATAAATTCCACCTGGATTTACACAACAGCAGGCACAAATGAAGTATTTATCGGCGGAAGAAGCGCCGTTCTTACAAATCCTGTCAGGGTTATAAACGGACTTTGCTATGTTCCGGCAAGCCTTCTTTCCGATTGCTTCGGATATAAGGTGACAAACGAGGGCAATGTCTGGACAATGACAAAATCCGGCGTGTCAGCCGAGCTTACCGCAAAAGCGGCAGAGCTTATAAGATAAGGAGGCATTGTTATGAAGAAAATATTATCGTTATTATTTGTTTGCTCGTTAATACTTTGCCTTATGATTCCCGTATCGGCAGCCGAATATCTTGATAAGTCGATGTTTACTGTGAGGGTTTCAAGCCTTTATCCCGAATCAAGCGTTGATTATATGATTGACGGTGATGCAAAAACCTACTGGCATTCCTTCTACAGAGCTGAAGGCTCTACTATCGTTGAAAGTGATAAGGTTCCTTACTATATTTATATTGAACTTCCGACAGAAGAGATTATCTCGGGCTTTACCTACACGCCCCGTATTGACAACACAAACGGAACTGCAAGAAGCTATAATTTCTATGCATCCATCGACGGAGAAACGGCTTATCTTATAGATTCCGGTGAAGGTATTCAGGACAAAACACCTTTTACAAAGGATTTCGGAAAGAGCTATAGGGTGAAGGGAATTGTATTTGAAATCACATCAAGTGTTAACTCATACGGTACCTGTGCGGAATTCGACCTTATAAAGGGAAGCGGAAGCACTACGGAAATACCCAAGGGCTCTTATGTAAGTATGGAGGGGGGAAGTGCAACACTTGCTCCCGAGGATGATCCTTATTATGTTAAAAATCCTATTGACAGAAGCGGATGGAAAATAAACGTAAACAGCGTAAGGGAAACCTCTCCCGTAGAACTGATGACAGACGGAGAAAAAGATACCTACTGGCATTCTGATTACACCAACGAAGGAAAGACGATAACAAGCCACGATGAGCCCCCTTTCCTTATTACAATCGAGCTTCCGAAAGCTGAATATGTAAGCGGACTTTCCTATACTCCCCGTCAGGATCAGGGAACGGGCAGATTTTTGACATATAACGTATATGCAGCAGATTCAGTTGACGGCGAAAAATATCTTGTAAAAAGCGGAGAGTTTATGAACAGCCCGGCAAACGGAACTGTGGACTTCGGAATAAACATAAAGGCAAAGGTATTTATTCTTGAAGCTACAGCCACTCAGGGCGGCTACGGCACCTGTGCAGAGATTAATTTAAGCGGTAAGGACGAAAAATATAATTCTGCCGAAAGTGCGGAGGCCTTCGAGGAAGTTATGGCGGAAATAAGACCTTATAAGGTGAATACCGAGGGCTTTATAATTTCGGATAACTCCAACTGGGGAGAGACGTTTAAAGCTGTAAGTGCCTTTGACGGAAAGAATAATACAGTATGGCACTCAAATCCCGATGACAAGGGCAAAACCTTTATTATAACCGTGGATATGGGAAAAGAGCATTCCTTAAAGGGCTTTGATTATGTGCCGAGAAACAACGACGATTCGGGATTTTTATTCAAATTCTCGGTTCTCGGCAGTGTTGACGGCAAGAATTATTTCGACTTAAACGGAGAAATGATTGAAATAACACAGGGAGAAATGGATAGAAAAAAGACCTATCATTTCGATTTTCCCGCTATCGAGGATGCAAGGTTCATTAAATTTGAAATTCATTCAAGCTTTTTAGGCCATGCGTCAATTGGTGAATTGGTTCTTTACGAAACAAGGGATAGCTTTGAGAATGCAAATAAAAAGGACACCGAGAAATATGTTCTTGCAATAGGCAGAAAAGAAATAACTGCAGAGCATAACGATGAAAAGACGGAAATCACTTTGGATGTTGCACCCTATATTGATAACGGCAGAACAATGATTCCCTTAAGAGGACTTCTTGAAGCAATGGGGGCAACCATCGAGTGGCAGGGAGACACAAGAACAATCGTGGTTAAGAAGGATGTAAACGTAATAACCCTTCAGATTATAAACAATCTTGTTTATGTGTATAAGTATGTGAGCGGAGAATATAAAACCGTTCGCTACACCCTGGATGTACCGCCTAAAATCAAGGATTCAAGAACCTTTATTCCCATAAGATTTGTGTCCGAGCATCTCGGCTATACCGTGGGCTGGGACGGAGCAACTCAGGAAATTACAATAGAGAGTAAGTAAGAAAGAAAGGAGCTGCAATGCAGTTCCTTTCTTTTATGAAATAGAATTATTTATTTTGTCTGTTTGATTGACTGCCACCCGCCGAAGATATTATGTGCCTCTTTTACAGCGGAAAATGCAAAGTCCAGTTTCTCCTTTGTAGGATTATTTTTAGCTTCGCTTAATGCATCAATTGCTTTTTTTGTTGATATACAAAGCTTTTCAAGCTCATCCTTTTTCTTATTCAAGCCGTTAAAGGAAATTTCTATAAAATCGTTGATTTCGTCGGTACCGAAAATGTTTTCGGTAACCCATGCAGCTGCAACTTTATTGAGGTTGTCAAGTCCCAAAAAGGTTTTGCCCACATCGGTCAATGTTTCTGACCATACATCCTTAAGTGCTTTGTCAAACATTCCTTCAAGCTTATTCATATAATTTGACATTTCATATTTAACGGCATCATAAGTTGAAGTTACAGTATACTGGTCAGAATTGTTAACCATAACCAAATATCCGCCGTTGGAACCAAAAGAGTAACCTATTACAGATATTGAATATTCTATGCCGTTAAGTACGGTTTTCCCGGTTGTCCCTGATTTTACAACACCTTCGTCGGTGACTTTGCCGAAAACATAATCAATAATTTTTGATTCATCCAAAGTTTCTATTTTTTCATTTTCATGCTTTTTGCAATATTCATAGTATTTCTGACCGAAAAACAATTTCAGGGCTTTAACTGCGGACTCATTATTGGTGTTTCCGTTGACAGTATAAGCTTTGTCGCAAATTTGCATATATATGTCATCTCTGTGTTTTAACATTGCGTTGTATACAGACTTCCAGATGGCATTTATTTCGTTGTTGATTTTATCCTCTTCCTCTTTTATGCGAGTATCACTATCTGTTTTGAAGTTTAAATAATCTATGCTGGTATTAGTCATGCCGTCGGCGTTTACAGTTACTTCAACGGTTGCATTTTTTAATTTCTTGTGTCCGCAGGTAATTTGAAAACTTTTGCTATAACGGTTTTCGTCTTTTGTAGCACTACCTATTTCCAAAATCTCTATATTTTTATCATCACAGGTTACTACCGCATTATATTCTTTGGCAGGATATTTAGTTTCCCAGTCTACTCTACAGGTGGCTACATAAGGATTGTCTTCCTGATAAACAGTAGAAGAAAGACCAAAAGCCTTTGTTAATTCATTTTCTGCACCGCTTGCCGATTCTCTGTCATTAATAATATAGCGGTCAAGCATGAAAGTATTATTTTGTATTTGTGCACCTTCTGCTTTTGCAACGTGTTCTATGTTTACAAAAGGAACGCCGTTTATCTTGGTCATGCCTATGGTGTCAAACCCCAGCCCGTCAAATTTTACACCGTTTTTGGATAATTCCACCGGCTCCCAGCCCCACTCAGCTGTATCTGTAAGGTTATAATCGGCGTTAATTCCGCCTGCCGTAGGATGTATAAATGTCAGATATCCGTCGAGAGGATTGGTCTGGCTCAGAGTATTTGTACTTCCGAAAGCTTTTACTATTTTTCCGGCATCTCCGTAGAAGGCTGTTTTATCGGTATTTTGATATGTACCTATATAAGTAGCGGAGTCTTTACCGTTGATAACAGATGCAACAATGTAAAGCTTATCGGGCGGTGTTATTGTAACGGTTTGAGTTGCTCCGTCCCAGCTTACAAAGGCACCGGTGCTTTCGGAAATGAGTCTTACAGGCACCATTGTACGGCCTGAAGCTTGGTCAATAAATGCTTTGGAGCCTGTAATAGAGATAGTATCAAGCTTAATTCCGGTTATATCTGTTACATCAACATAATCTGTACCTATGGTAAAACTAATGGTGTTTTCATCAGCTTTAACTGCCTTAATCGGTTCAGTGTTTGATTTCCATTCTATTTTATAGCCCATTGCATCAAACAAAACTCTGAAGGGGACATAAACTCGTCCGTCTACCAGTTGTGCAAAGCCGGTGTCCTTGTTTAGCGGCAGGTTATAGCCTTTGTATTTTACGGTAATGGTACTTTCGGGGATCTGCTTTGCAGAATCCTCTTCATTTATAACCGTCTGAGACATTGGGGGTGTTTGGGGAATGGTGTTAACTTCGGTACTAGGTATAATGCTTTCGAAGTGCACATTCGCGTTGAGGATATATTTATTATAATCATTGAAATTATCTATATTCTTCTTTAATTTTTCCCATAAAGAGGCATTGCCGCTATAATAAATGTCGCTTAAGCTGAAACAGTTTTCGAAAGCGCGCCCGCCTATTTTAGAAAGCTTG
>JAZSAR010000067.1:0-11274 GCA_045601965.1 Clostridia bacterium | reverse complement strand
CAGGACTTTTCTCCCGACGGAGTTAAGCTCGGCGGTATCGGCAAGCTCCTTGCTACCACAATCGAAAATATGCTCAATTCCGAGCGTGACGAAAACGGCTATGCAATAAGCGAAGACATACTTGACGTTGTGTGCAGAGCTTCCGCTCTCTCCCACGTTCAGAGAGGCGGTATGACCTCCGCTTCCGACAGAGTGCTTTGCACACGTTACGGAAGTGCGGCAATCGACCTTCTTATGGCCGGAAATGAAAAGCACATGGTTGCTCTCCGCGATAATGAAATGGTTGCAGTGCCCCTTGGGGTTGTAATTCCCTCAAACGATATTCACGGAAACTTCAAGCCCGTTGATCCCAACGGTGAGCTTGTAAAAATCGCAAAGAATATGGATATCTGCTTCGGCGACTGAGACTATTAAAAAAATCAAAACGGATGCTGACTATTCAGCATCCGTTTTTTCTTATTAAAGTAATCCTATTTCGTCTAAGAAGTAAGCTCTTGTCTGCGCCATACCGCCATCCTTATCTCTTACCGTTACTCTTACGAAAGGACGGAAGGGATCCTGACAGTCATCAGTACGAAGCACCGTGAGATAATCCTTAAGATTAAATCCAACCTCGTCTTTGCCTTTGACTATCGAACCAAAGCGGCACTCCGTATTGAGGTAAATCGCCTCTGCCCCCTTAGTCTTTACGAAAAGACATTCGTTTTCAACAAAGAGCTCTGTTATTTCGGGGCCGGTGGATGCATAGAAGTCGCCTCGCTCAAGGGCGTCCATTATGGTTTTGTATTCAAGCTTCTCTGCCTTTATCCATACGTGACCGCCAAGAGCGGAATTCAATGTATGGGAGTCGTCAGCCGCTACCGGGAATACATTTTTTCCCTCCATAATCATATCGACAAACGCCTGATTGTTGTCGGGGAAAAAGCCTCGTGCGCCTGCGGTATTATATACTTCAACACCCCATAAGCCTTCAAGATCGCCATAGTCCTTATAGTTCTGAAGCGACCAGGCGGGATGATTGTATGTAACTAAAAAGCCTGCTTCGTTGGCTTCCTTTATTATCTTGTTTACAAACGCCTGACTGTACTCTCTGTCGTAAGCATACTTTTTCATATCCTCTGTCATATAGGCAAGGCTGTGCGGTCTTTCCACATACTGCTCGGCAAAGGCGGGGCAAACCACATTATCAGGATCCTTGGCAAGGAAGCAGAGGTGGTATGTCTGCATAAAGTTAAAGTCCCAGTCCTTCCTTCTTATAATGGGAGTATTTATATAGTTTTCCATACCCGTAATGGCAAGGAACTCATCATCCGTCAGATGATTCTGAGGTGCCACAATGTCGTGATCTGTAAATGCAACAACGCTGTAGCCTGCATCCTTGTACATTTTCTTAACGTCCTCGGGACTCATAGAGCCGTCGGACACATTTGTGTGAGTGTGAAGATTTCCCTTGTAGAAATTACCCGTTTCGGGAAGCAAGTATTTTCTCATGTCAATTCCTCCTTTTCGATACCTTCATTATATAACTTTTAATTTTATATGTCAATTGAAAAAGCGGAAATCCCACGCCCATTTATCATTATCTTTCTTAAATTTTGCACAATCTTTCTTTCCTTATTGACTTTTTTCTTCCTTTATACTAAAATAAGTCTAAACAGTTAAGGAGGTAATTAACTATGACAAAAATATTCAATGTTCTTGATTTCGGAGCCAAGGCAGACGGTATTACTTTAGACAGCCCCGCAATTCAGAAGGCGGTTGACGAAGCAACCAAACAAGGCGGCGGCACAGTTTATTTTCCCAAGGGAATTTATGTGCTTGCAACCGTTTTCTTAAAGGACAATGTACATATCAAATTTGAAAAGGGCACCTTTATTTTAGGAAGCCTCAATTTCTACGATTTTGCACAGCAGGAAGAAATAGACTTCCCCATTTATCAGGACCAGTCTCACACCTATTTCCATTTAGGTATGTTTGTAGGTATCGGTGTTAACAACATCTCCATCACCGGTCAGGCAACAATCGATATGCGTTCCGTATGGGATGAGGACGATGTAAGAAAAATCGTTCACAGAGGACCCAAGCCTATCTCTCTTAAGGAATGTAACAATGTGGTTCTTGCCGACTTTGAAATTAAGTATGCAACAGACCTTGCAATTTATTTTGCAGGCTGTAACGATGTGGACATCCACGGCATAAAGATGAAGGTTTATATCGATGGTATTTCCCCCGACAACTGCAAAAATGTTGACATTTACGACTGCGACATTGAAGCAGGTGACGATGCCATCGTATTTAAATCCTCCTACACCTTAAACCGCATTGATATCTGTAAGGATATAAGAATAAGAGACTGCCGTTTAAAGAGCCGTTGCTCCGCAATTAAGTTCGGTACAGAAACAAACGGTGGCTTTGAAGACATCGACATCAACGGCATTTACATTTACGATTCCAGAATTTCCGGTATCTCCATCGAAAGCGTTGACGGTGCAATAATTGACGGAATCACCGTAAGAAACGTTGAAATGGTTAACACCAACGGACTTTTATTCGTTCACTTAGGAAAGAGAATGAGAGGCCCCGAAGGAAGAGAAATCGGCGAAATCAGAAACATCACCTTTGAAAACATCACCGCTGACGGCCCTTATGTTCCCTATGACATCGTTCCTGCATACTACAACTTCTTCCAGACTCAGGAATGGTTCCAGTATCCCTGGATTTTTGATCCGAGAAACAACAAGAACAACACAATAGACTTTAAATACAACGGTCAGGACACACCCTGGCAGTTCTCAAACAACATGTGCGGTCTTCCCGGAAAGCCCATCAAGAACCTTACTTTAAGAAATGTACACTTAAAGGTTAACGGCGGTGTTAAGGAATACAATAAGGAAGTTCCCACCGAGTGCGGTCCCTATCCTGAAATCAACAGCTACGGAAACATTCTTCCCGCAAGAGGAATTTACTTCCGTCACGTTGAAAACCTCGTAATGGACAACGTTACAGTTGACAGCTTCTATCCCGATGCAAGAGAAGACTTTGTATTTGAAGATGTAACAGGCAATTTCTAAAATTTAAAAAGGGGCTGTTTCTACAGCCCCTTTTTACGGATACAGAAAGGGTGTATAAAATGAAGAAATTCCCTCCCATTTCAAAGGACTTTCCCCATTTCCTTCACGGCGGTGACTATAATCCCGAGCAGTGGATCGAAACCCCTGAAATCTGGGACGAAGATATGGCGCTTATGAAGGAAGGCAACTTAAACGAATTTACAATAGGCATTTTTTCCTGGGCAGAAATCGAAAAGGAAGAAGGCGTATTCGATTTTTCCTGGCTTGATACCATTATTGAAAAAATCCATAATGCAGGCGGAAAGGTTGTACTTGCAACCCCCAGTGCCGCACGCCCCAAGTGGCTTTCCGATAAATATCCCGAGGTACTTAGGGTTAATGAAACCCTTGTCCGTAACAAATTCGGCCAGCGCCACAACCATTGCTTCTCTTCCCCCGTTTACCGCGAGAAGGTAAGAATAATTGATGAAAAGCTGTCGGAGCGTTACGGAAAACATCCCGCCGTTGTTGCATGGCACATATCAAACGAGCTTAACGGAAGATGCTACTGCGACCGTTGCGCCGAAAACTTCAGAAACTTCCTTCGTAAAAAGTTTGATAACGATATCGAAAAATTAAACCACGAATACTGGACAAGATTCTGGAGTCACCGCATCGGAAGCTTTGAAGAAATCGAGCCTCCCCGCTCCGCAGTATCAGGCTCCCTTGCCGTGGGACCCGTCGGCGATACCTGCGTGCTGGGACTCAACCTTGCCTGGAAGGAATTTTGCTCCGAGCAGATTATAGACTTTGTAGCCCACGAAAAAGCGGCTATCAAAAAATATTCAGACCGCCCCGTTACCACCAACTGTATGCCCTATCACATCGGCTTTGACCATTTCAAAATGGGAAAGGTGCTGGACGTTCACTCCGTTGACCTTTATCCGAGGTGGAGCGAAAACTTCACCTCTTATGCAAAATACTGTGCGTATCAGACCACTTTCTGTCGTGGAATCAAAGAAGGGCAACCCTTTATGATTATGGAGTCCGCACCCGGCATAAACTTAGGCTCTGTCACATACCACAAGGTAAAAAGCGCTGAGGAGCAGCTTTTTGAAGCAGTGGATTTCATTGCCCACGGTGCTGATACCATTCAGTATTTCCAGTGGCGTAAGGGTAGGGGTGCATATGAGAAAAACCACGGTGCGGTGGTTGACCACTACGGAAAGAGCGATAACAGAGTTTTCCGGATGGTGAAAACTACAGGCGAAATGCTTGGCAAACTTGATGGCGTTATCGGCACGGGCATTGATTCCAAAGCCGCAATAGTTTATGACTATAAAACACAATGGGCACTTGACAGCGGTCTTGCAACTTTTGCTCCCCAGGACACCAACGGCTATCTGGCACTTACGAAAAATCTTTTTTATTCCTTCTGGGACAAAAACATCCCCGTCGATATAATTTCCTATGATATGGACTTTTCAAAGTACAAGGCAATCTGCCTTCCCCTTCCCTATATTATGACAGAGGCTCTGGCAGATAAAATCAAAAAATTCGTGTCAGATGGCGGAACGCTCATTTCAACCTGCCTTGCCGCAACCGCCAACGAAAACGACTTAAACTACACAGGCGGCGTTCCCGGTGCAGGCCTACGTGAGCTTTTCGACCTTCGTGTGGACGAGGTTGACTATTACGGCGCAGGGGCACCAACGCCCAATGCAGTAATCGCAGGGGATAAGGAATATCCCGTCCGCTTACACGCAGAGCTGATTATTCCGGACGATGCCAAGACTCTTATGACATTTAAGGGCGACATCCTCGAAGGCCGTCCCGCCGTGCTTACCAAAAATTACGGCAAGGGCAAAGCCTACTACATAGGCTTTAACCCGGGACTTGAATTCTTATCCGATTTTCTCCCCGATGCTGCATCGGAATGCGGCATAACACCTCTTTCAGAAATTACGGGAGATGAATTTATCCGCGTTACCAAAAGAGAGGGCGATAATGAAGAATATTTCTTCGTTATGAATATTTCGGGAACCGAGGAGCAGACCGTTTCCTTAAACGGCAGCTTCACCGATGTACTTACCGGCAAAAAGAAAGAAGGAAGCTTTACCCTTAAGGGGAAAGACTTTATGATTTTAACAAAATAAGATTAAAGCACTTGGCTTTGCCAAGTGCTTTTTCTTTGACATATGTATAATTTTATGTTATACTCTTTCTATTAAGGAGTGATTTCATGGGAAAAACATTGGTTCTTGCCGAAAAGCCCTCTGTAGGGCGCGAGCTTGCAAGAGTGCTTGACTGTAAAATTAAAAAGGACGGATGCATCCGAGGTGCAAAATATATCGTAACCTGGGCGCTGGGTCACTTAGTTACCCTTGCCAATCCCGAAAAATACGGAGACGAATATAAAAAATGGTCACTTGAAACCCTGCCCATCCTTCCCGATAAGATGAAGCTTGAGGTTATAAAGGAAACAAGCAAGCAGTACAAGATTGTATCGGGCTTACTCAAGAGCGATGCTGTATCCGACATCGTTATCGCCACCGACGCGGGACGTGAAGGTGAGCTTGTTGCCCGCTGGATAATCCTTAAGGCAGGATGTAAAAAGCCCTGCAAGCGTCTTTGGATTTCATCTCAGACGGATAAGGCAATAAAGGACGGCTTTGCAAATTTAAAGGATGCATCGGAGTATGACAATCTATTTAAAAGTGCCGTTTCCCGCGCCGAAGCCGACTGGATTGTGGGGCTCAATGTAACACGTGCCTTAACCTGCAAACACAACGCCCAGCTTTCTGCAGGAAGAGTGCAGACTCCCACCCTTGCGATGATTGTAAACCGTGAGGAAGAAATACGAAGGTTCGTCCCGAAGGAATACTATTCCGTAACGGCGTCGCTTAATGTTTTCAATCTTCACTGGAGAAACAAGGATAATTTAGCAAGAACCTTTGATAAGGAATTTGCAGAAAGCATCGTTAAGAAAACGGAAGGCCACAAAGCAACAATTACCAAGGTTGACAAAAAGGAAAAGAAGGAACAGCCTCCCCTTTTATACGACCTTACCTCCCTTCAGGTTGATGCCAATAAAAAGTACGGCTACAGTGCAAAGAAAACACTTAACCTTATGCAGAGATTATACGAGGTTCATAAGCTCTTAACTTACCCCAGAACAGACTCAAAGCACTTGAGTGCGGACATCGTGCCCTCGCTTATGGACAGAGTAAAGTCTGTTTCTGTTGACCGCTTCCGCGATATGGGTAAGCTTGTAATCAAAAACGGAATCCATCCCACCAAGCGCTTTGTGGATGATTCCAAGGTGTCCGACCACCACGCAATCATTCCCACAGAGCAGTTTGTGGATTTAACGGCACTTGAGAGCGACGAGCTTCACATCTACACCCTTGTTGTAACACGATTTTTAGCGGCATTAATGCCCGATGCGGTATCTGCCGCAATGAATATTGAAGCTGAAATCGGCGGAGAAAAATTCGTTGCCAAGGGCTCCGCTTTGGTAGAGCCGGGCTTTAAGGCGATTTACACAGCAACGGACGAGGACGACGATGACGAAGAGGCAGAGCAGCGCCTTCCCTCATTAAAGGCCGGTGACTCCTTTGATGTAAAAAAGGTAAGCCTGATTTCGGGAAAAACCAAGGCTCCCGCCCGCTATACGGAAGCAACACTCCTTCACGCCATGGAGCATCCCGGAAGTATGCTGTCGGATAAAGAGCTTTCCAAAATTGTGGAATCCTCAGGTGGTCTCGGCACTCCCGCAACAAGAGCGGATATAATTGAAAAGATATTCAATACAGGCTATGTTGAAAAGCAGGGGCAGTCCATCTTCCCCACAGCCAAGGGAATTCAGCTCATTAAAATTGTTCCCGGTGATTTGAAATCCCCCGAGCTTACGGCAAAATGGGAAAGCAGCTTAGGCGATATCTCAAAGGGAACTTTGAAGGACAAAAAATATATGGAAGAAATGCGGCAGTATGCCACCGCTTTAGTTTCCGGCGTTATCGCATCAGACGAAACCTATCGCCACGAAAATCAGACGAATAAGCGCTGTCCTTCCTGCGGCGAGCCCTTACTTGAGGTTTCTGGAAAGCACGGAAAGAGCCTGGTTTGCCGTGACAGAGAGTGCGGCTACCGCGAAAGCCTGACAAGAGTCACCAATGCAAGATGCCCTGAATGCCACAAAAAGCTTTCAACCTTCGGCGAAGGCGAAAAGAAAATTTACGTTTGCTCCTGCGGCTTTAAGGAAAAGTTTGCATCCTTCAATCAGAAGCTGGCGGATGCCAGAAATTCGATGAACAAAAGAGAGGTTGCCCGCTTTATGCAAAAGCAGAAGTCGGAAAACTTTGCTTCAAATACTTTAGCTGATGCCTTAAAGGGCATAAAGCTTGACTAAGGAGAGTAACAATGAAAAATGCACTAAAAATCATCGGAGTAGTTTTGTTACTCATATTCATTGCACTCTGTTTTGGGCGTAATGCTCACACAGGGGGCTATCAGATTACCCTTTCCTGCTTTTTAGAGGGAACAACAAGACACCTTTCTCCGGATTTTGCCCTTAATATCGGCACCTTTGACCAGATAGTAAGTATAATTTATATCATCGGCTGGTTTGTAATTGCCTTCCTTTCGGGAAAAAATGAATGGAAAAATATTTTTCGCGGTATGATGATTTATTCAACCCTTCCTTTTATCGGTCTTATCGGCTACTTCTTCCTTCAGAAAGGAATGAAGCTTGGCATTATGATGCTTATGCCTCTCATCTGGGGCTATCCCTTCTTCCCCGTAATAATCACGGAAAGCAGCATTGATTCCGTCTTAGTACCCCTCGGAATAATGATGTTTGCAATGCCCTTGGGCGCAATAATTGCAAGAGCCGTGGCAAAGAAAATTCAATTTTAAGTTTAGGTGGTAAAATGCACAAATTTATTGTGGGCGAAAAGGATTTCCGAGATTTTATCCCGAAAGATGCAGGTTTTGAAGAGTGCAAAAGTAAAAAAAGCTACGGCCCCGCCATAAGAAACTATTACCTTATTCACTATGTAGAAAAAGGATGCGGCACATTCAGAAACGAAAAAGGCGAATATCCGGTTGGCAAAGGAGAAGCATTTTTAATCCGCCCCGGGGAAGTTACCTACTACGAAGCAGATGTGAATGAGCCCTGGAGCTATGTATGGATTGGTTTTTCCGGCATTCTGGCAGAAAAGTTCCAAAGCCTTCCCGATATCATAAAGCCTGACGGTAATATTTTCGGAGAGCTTAAAACCCTAAATTCCGCAATGATAGAGGAAAAGCTCTGTGCCCTTGCTTTCAGGCTCTACAGCAATCTGTTTGAAGATCAAACGGAGCCTGATTATGTAAGTAAGGTGATAGGTTATATCAATTCGGAATATGCAGGGGAAGTAAAAATCGATAAAATAGCAGAAAGCCTTAAGCTTAACAGAAAATACCTTGCAAGGATTTTCAAAGAGCGCTGCGGTATAAGTATGAAAGAATATCTTATACGTAAAAGGCTCACCGAAGGGAAAGCGCTTCTCGAAAAAGGCTATACCGTGACAGAGGCGGCATCGCTTTCGGGCTACTCAGATGCCTTTGCTTTTTCCAAGGCTTTTAAGTCTTTTTTCGGTAATTCGCCCAAAACCCTTAAGAAAACAGGGAAATAATAAGTTAAAATTATTTTAAAAAAGGCTTGCTTTTTAAATAAATGTATGCTACAATATATTTTGCTTAAAAATACAAAGGTAAAAATCCAACCGTTCAGGATGTTTACCTTGACAAAATGTATTAAATATAAGCTTTGGAGGTGAATATAATGCCCAACATTAAATCCGCGAAGAAGAGAGTTATCATCACTAAGAAGAAAACCCTCAGAAATCAGATGATTAAGTCTGCTATCCACACAGCTCTTAAGAAGGCTGATGCTGCAATCGCTGCAGGTGATCAGGCAACTGCAAAGGCAGCTGTTATCTACGCTTCTAAGAAGATGGATCAGGCTGTTGCAAAAGGCGTATTCCACAAGAACACAATCGCTAGAAAGAAATCCGCCCTTGCAAAGCGTTTCAATAAGATGGCGTAATTTTTCAAAACAAATAATAAATTCTAACAGTTTCCCACTGTACGATTTGTAACAAAAATCTACGCTAAGTAGATTTTTTTGTTGTGTAGAAAAAAAGGAGTGAATCCAAATGAGAAGACTTTTTACTTCAGAATCAGTAACGGAAGGGCATCCTGATAAACTTTGCGATTTGATTTCCGATACAATTCTTGATGCATATTTGGAACAGGATCCCGATTCACGTGTTGCCTGCGAGGTAACCGCATCAACCGGGCTTATTACGGTTATGGGTGAAATCACAAGCAAGGCTGTAATTGATATTCAGCCCTTGGTTCGTGAAGCAATAAGAAACGTGGGCTATACCGATTCTTCCATGGGCTTTGATGCCGATACCTGCTCTGTTATGAACACCGTTCACGGCCAGTCCCCCGACATTGCTCAGGGCGTTGGCGACAACAACGACGAAAATAGCGGTGCCGGCGACCAGGGACTTATCTTCGGTTTCGCCTGCTCTGAAACAGACACATTAATGCCACTTCCCATTTATCTTGCTCACAAGCTTTCAGAGAGACTTACCTTCGTAAGAAAATCCGGTCTTTTAACCTATCTTCGTCCCGACGGAAAAACTCAGGTTACCGTTGAATACGATGAAAATGACGCTCCCAAGAGAATTGATGCCATCGTTGTATCCACACAGCACACAGAAGATGTTACATTGGAGCAGATTAAGGAAGATGTTATAAAACACGTAATCACACCCATTATTGACGAAAAAATGATGGATGCGGATACAAAGATTTACATAAATCCCACAGGTCGTTTCGTAATCGGCGGCCCCTTCGGAGATTCCGGTCTTACCGGCAGAAAGATTATCGTTGATACCTACGGCGGCTATGCCCGTCACGGTGGCGGTGCTTTTTCCGGAAAAGATCCTTCAAAGGTTGACAGAAGCGCCGCATACATGGCTCGTTACATAGCAAAGAATCTTGTGGCAGCTTCCCTTTGCGAAAAATGCGAAATTCAGCTTGCCTACGCTATCGGTGTAGCACAGCCTGTATCTGTAAGAGTTGATACCTTCGGTACAGGAAAGCTTTCCGAGGACAAGCTTGAAGAACTTGTTATGGCAAACTTTGATTTGAGGCCTTACGGAATTATAAAGACGCTGGGCCTTAGAAACCCCATTTATAAAAAGACCTCAAATTATGGTCATATGGGAAAGATTGGTCTTCCCTGGGAAGAAACCAATATGGCAGAAACCCTCAAAAAAGCCGCAAATATGTAATAAAATGCACCGGAATAGCGAAAAAAAACGCTTTTCGGTGCATTAATTTTTACTTTTCACTTGACAAAAAAATGGATATGAATTATACTGTCATTAGTGTGTTTTTACATATTGAACGGAGGAAAAGTCTTGGCAATATCCGATTTTTACGATTTAACCGACGAAGAATTGATTGAAAAAAGCAGAGAAGGCGCCGATTATGCGCTGGATGTGCTTATTTCAAGATACATCGGTTTGGTCCGCCAGAAAGCATTTCGTTTCTTTTTGGTGGGTGCCGATAAGGAGGATTTGCTTCAGGAAGGCTTAATCGGTCTTTTCAAGGCAACGAGAGACTATAATGCGGAACTTTCTGTTCCCTTCAGGAGCTTTGCCGAAACCTGCATCAGCCGTCAGCTTGCAACAGCGATCAAAGCGGCAACCAGGCTTAAGCACAGCCCTCTTAATAACTCTGTTTCCTTAAACCGCCCTGTTTTTGACGAAGAGGAAGACTCGGAGCTTTTAGATATGATTTCAAGAGGCTCACTCCCCAATCCGGAGGATATCGTCATAAATAAAGAGCGGTACAACACAATCGGCGAAAAGATAAGAGTTCATTTAAGCAAGTTTGAACTTAAGGTTTTAGAATATTATCTTGACGGCCGTAGCTATCAGGAAATCGCATCGATACTGGATAAACCGCAGAAAGCCATAGATAATGCACTGCAGCGAATCCGTCATAAAGTTGAAGCAATTTCCGAGGATAAGCATTAATTCCGTT
Source organism: Clostridia bacterium (assembly GCA_045601965.1). Taxonomy (GTDB): domain Bacteria; phylum Bacillota; class Clostridia; order CAKSNL01; family HGM11501; genus HGM11501. The sequence goes on along the minus strand of JAZSAR010000067.1, from coordinate 115 downwards.
ATCTGCCCTTACCGTAAAGCGGCTTTTCGGTGCAAGTCCGATAGGGGTGAATTTATACTATTTTTTTCAAAGTGAGGAGATCAAACATGTACCAGGACAAGACATTGGTATGCAA
>JAZSAR010000066.1:0-2049 GCA_045601965.1 Clostridia bacterium | reverse complement strand
CCGGAAGCCGCAGAATCATCGGAAATATGTTCAATCACGAGGAGCTTTCTGAAATGGCTCTCTATCCCTGTGCCTACAGCTTTACGCTTAACGTTTCCGGAAATACACTTAATGCAATTTTAAATCAGCGCTCCAACGACTTTTTAGTTGCAAATAACTGGAACGTTGCACAGTATGCAATTTTACTTCATATGTTTGCACAGTCTTCAGGTCTTAAGGCGGGAGAGCTTGTTCACGTTATTGCGGATGCGCACATCTATGACAGACACGTTCCGATTGTAAAAGAGGTTATCGCACGCGAAATGCATCCCGCTCCGAAGCTTATAATCGATCCCGATATAAAGAACTTCTACGATTTCACACCCGAAAGCTTCATACTTGAAAACTACGAACACAGCGGCAAGGTAGGAAAGCTTCCCGTTGCTGTATAAGAAAGGAAAATTTATATGGAATTAATTGTTGCAGTAGATAAAAACTGGGGTATCGGCAAAGGAAACGACCTTTTATGCCATCTTCCCGGTGACCTTAAGAGAGTTAAGGAAATAACCTGGGGCCACGCCCTTATTATGGGAAAAAAGACTTTAGAATCCCTTCCCGGCGGAAATCCCCTTCCCGGAAGACCGCACATTGTTTTATGCTTCCCCGAAGAAGTTATTGACAAGGATGTTACTGTTGTTCACAGCGTTGACGAGGCAGTAGAAGTTGCAAATACTTACGACCGCGCCTTTGTTTTCGGCGGAGAAAGCATTTACAGAGCGCTTCTTCCTTATGTAGACAAAGCATACATAACCAAGATAGACAAAGCATTTGATGCAGACAGATTTTTTCCGAATCTTGATGAAGACTATGCCTGGGAAATAACTGAAACCGGCGAAACAATGTATCATAACGATATCCCTTATGCATATTTAGTTTACGAAAGAAAAAAGTGAGTTGATAAAATGTCCTTAAAATTAATTTACGGCAGGGCAAAAAGCAATAAAGGTGACAGAGTTTTTTCTGAGGCTGTCAAAACAAACGGTCTTATAATCGTTCCCGAAACATATACCTTACTGGCAGAGCAGAAACTTTCAAAGACGGCGGGGGCTTTAGGTCTTACGGGACCTGAAGTCCTTTCTTTCAAGCGCCTTGCCCATTCATTTCTGGATTTTGGCCCTCTCGGCGGCGGCTCCATTGATCCCTGCGGAAAAAACATTGCCCTTTCCATAATTTCCGAAAAATTTAAAAACAAGCTTACTGTGTTAAAGTCCGCCTGCGAGCATCCCGGTTTTTCCGAAAATCTGCTCACTTTAATAAGCGAATTCAAGCGCTATGGCGTTTCTCCCCTAATGCTGAAAAACGCCTCTGAAAAGACTGACCAGAAAATTTTATCCTCAAAGCTTTCAGACATCGCCATGCTCTATGAAGGATACTGCGAATTTTTAGCCTCAGGCTATACAGACAGGGACGACGATCTCCCTGAATTTACCGCACTTCTCGCAGAAAAAAAGCTTCTGGCAGGAAGGCACATATATATTGACCGTTTTGCAAGCTTTACTCCTATCGAATTACAGCTTGTAAAAGAGCTTATGACAGGTTGTGCCACTCTTACCATAACTCTTCCCTGCGATCCCAAAAGCTTCGAATTTCAGTTTTTCAACACCGTAAATACCGGAGAAAAACTCAAAGAAATAGCCGAGGAAAACGGCATAGCGGTGGAAGAAATTTATCTTGAATCTGAAATTGAAAATCCGGAGCTTTCCCACCTTGAAAAGAATTATTTTGCCTTTGAAAACAAAAAATACGATAAAGAGACAAAAAACATTTCTCTTTTCGCATCTAAAAATATAAATACAGAAACAGAATATGTTGCGAGAAAAATAAGACAGCTTGTATCCCTTGAAGGGTACCGTTATTCGGACATAGCCATAATCGTCAGGGACACTTCCCTTTATTCTACGGCTTTCAAAAACATATTCTCTTCATTCTGTATTCCTTTCACTGATACCGAAACAGTTTCATCGTCAATGCACGCTTTAAGCATTTTCGTAACCTCTGCCGTTGAAGCTG
>JAZSAR010000065.1:0-5229 GCA_045601965.1 Clostridia bacterium | reverse complement strand
TAATGTAAAAAAGGCACTGCCGATTGGGCAGTGCCTTTAACAAGTTTAATTATCTTACGATTGTAACCTTCTGAGTTTCACCGTTCCAGAATACCTTAGCGCCGAGGTTTTCGGAGATAAAGCGGATAGGTGTATAGGTTCTGTCGTTTTCAATAAATGCGGGAGAGTCAAGCTTAACTTCTTCGCCGTTTACAAGAGCAGTTTCTGCATCAATTGTAATTTCGATTACAACATCATCCTTTGTAATTGTAACCTTTCTTGCAGCTTCGTCCCAGGCAACGGTAGCGCCTAAGTGTTCAGCAACAAATCTTGCGGGAAGCATTGTACGGTCGTTTACAATCTTAGGAGCAACGTCGTTTGTCTTTTCTTCTCCGAATACATGAGCGTCATGCTCTTCGATTGTAAGAATCATAACTTCTTCTTCGGTTGCAGCTTCGATTGTGTACTTGCCTGCATCACCTGCGGGGAATGTAATTGTACCCTTTTCAGCATCGTATTCAGCTTCAATAACTTCGCCGTTTGCATCAAGAATAACAATTGTGTCAGCAACTACATTTTCAGCAGCCTTATAAGCAACTGTTACCTTTCCGTCAGCAAGCTTTTCGGGAACTGTTATAACGTCATCCTTAACTGTTGCTTCGGGTTCCTTTTCGGGAGTTACTGTGGGAGTAGAACCTGTAGGAATGTCAGCAGAAGAAACGTTGCCGGACTTCTTAACAGCTGTAACTGTTATTGCAAGACCGCTGTCTGCATCGTCTGCGCTCTGAACTGCTGTATATGTAATGCTTGCGATTGTAGCATCAGCTTCCTTGATTACGGTTTTACCGGTCATGGAACCGGAAACTTCATAAGCGCCAGGCTCTGCAACTTCAACGCCTTCGCAGGTTAAAATAAACTTGCAGCCAAAAAGCTTATCCTCAATGTCCTTAGCCTTTACGCCGTCAGCCACATTTACAGTAAGAGTAATTGTACCTTCACCGTCATCAACGGGTGCGCCCCATGTGAAGAGAGTTTCGTCTGCTTCAAGCATATCAGCTGTCATCTCGGGAAGAGTAAGACCTTCGTCGTAGTTGATAACGATATCAAAAGAACCGGTTACTGCAAGCTCGTCAAATGCTGCGAGATAATCTGCAACATCTTCCTCTTCAAGCTTTGCATTGAAAGCAGCATTTGCAAGATTCTTACCGTTAGTATACTTTGTTTCTACATTAGCAAGATCGATTACTGCTCTGAAATCGAAAGCACGTCCCTTTGATAAATATGTAACGTCAACGTCGGAAGTGCTGAACTTGGAAGCAGTAGCAGACTTTGCAAGAGCATCAGCCTCAACGTCAACTGCGATTATGAGAGATGAGCCTACAACTTCTGCAATGCCGCCTACCTCATAAGCTGCAATTGCATTTCCAACCATACCGATTACCATAAGCATGGAAAGAACGATTGCTGTAATTTTTTTCATGAATATCACTCCTTAAAAATTTTAACACGCAAAAAGATACACGCAAAGTATCATACCTTATTATATATCCAATTCCAATGATTTGTCAAGAGTAAATTTAAATTTCCTTTGTTTATTTTTAACTTTCAAGCAAAAAGCAACGCTGCTTTCGATGCATCCGTTGCTTTCTGAAAAATAACTTCCTTTATTATATATACGCCGTTTTACTTAATTTCGTACATATCGAGGTATTTTTTGGTGTTTTCTATCATTTCGTTAAAGAGAGTCTTTGCATCGGAAACGGGAATGTCAACAAGGGGATCGTTACAGAATGCATCAAATGCAAGGTCTATGTTTTTCTCAACTCCTGCTTTTACAATCTGCGCCTGAGCGCCCGCGTTTCTTGCGATTAAAGGATAAATTCTCTCAGGGATTGGTCCTGCCATAATGGGAGTTGCGCTGTCTGCACGGAATACCGCATTGGTTTCAACAACAACGCCAAGGGGGAGATTTTCTATCTGACCAACGTTGGGAAGATTGATATTTGTAACAAGGTCGCCAAGACCAAGAAGCGCCTTCATCTGACGAACGCCTTCTTCGCCTGTCTTCTTAAGCTCAATAGCCTGCTCGCCGCTTATAAGTCTCTTGGATTTTGCAAGTCTGCCTTCCATATCCTGCTTTCTCCACTTAACAGCGGTTAAGCCGAAGTTCCACTTCTTTTCAACCATTTCTACATCCTTTAAGTACCATTCCTTTTCGCAGAATTCGGCAAGATGTCTGTCGCCTGCAGCTGCAATTACGCCATAGCGGAGAAAAAGGTCCTTTTTAACCTTGTTTGTGGTCTGCCACTGTTTGTTTGCCCAGTTATCATCCGCAGCCTTACCCGAATCGTCGTCATAGTGCTTTTCACAGAAGTCTTTATAGAGGGGCATAAGATCGATATTTCTGTACTGTGCGCTTGTAAGCCAGGTAAAGTGATTTACACCAACTACGTTTACGGTGATATCGTCTCTCTCTGCTTTGATTCCGGTCGCTTCCTCAAGAGCTGTCGCAAGAAGTCTCTGTGTACCGAACACTTCGTGGCAGCATCCGAAAGCCTTGATGCCGGGGAAGGTTTTATAAAGAGTATTTACGCATATTGCCATGGGATTTGTGTAGTTTATTACCCATGCATCGGGGCAGTTTTTCTCGATTGCTTTTGCGATTACTTCAAACATGGGAATTGTACGGAGCGCTCTTACCACACCGCCGGGGCCGGTGGTATCGCCGACGGGCTGATAAATTCCGTATTTTTCGGGAGCGTGAACGTCAGACTCCATTTCGTCGAAGGTGCCGGGAAGGATGGATATTACAACGAAGTTTGCGCCTGTCAGGGCTTCGTCAATGGTTTCTACGGCATGATAGCCCCATTTTGATACCGCATCGGGAAGGTCGTTGTACTTATTTCCGATTATTTCGTTTGCCTTTGCAGCCTCTAAGTCAATGTCGTATAAATAAACGTCACCGCTCATACCCTCGGAGGATGCAAGGTCGCTCATAAGTCCCCACGCCCAACCACGGGAGCCTCCGCCGATGTAGGCAATTTTGACATCTGTTGCCATATTGTTTTCAATTTTCATAAAAATTCTCCTTTCGGGATTTTATTTTAAGGTCAGTATATCATATCATTTTGACGATTTCCTTAAGTTTTTTGCCCAGTTGATACCGATTCTTTAATTTCTTGCGGTAAATTTTTTTCAAAAAACTATTGACAAACAAAAAAACATATGGTATATTAATATTAACAATAACGATTATCGTTAGCAGAAAGGAGAAAGCAAATGATTTCAAGAAAGAGTCACAAGCGGGATTCCATACTGGCACTTTTGCAAAGCGTTAAATGCCACCCCACTGCCGAATGGCTTTATATGGAGCTTAAGGAAGAAATTCCCGAGCTTTCCCTGGCAACGGTATACAGAAATTTAGAGCAGCTTGCAGATATGGGAATTATTCAGAAAATTGAGGGCGATGATAAAACAACCCACTTTGACGGGAATAAGGATCCACACTTCCACCTTTCGTGCAAAAGCTGCAAAAGGATTTTCGACATTCCCACAGATTTCATTGCTATCCCGGTGGACGGCATAATAAAAGAAGCACCTTTTGAGGTGACGGATTATATAGTACATTTTCGGGGAATATGTCCCGATTGTAAAATAAAAATAAATTGATTATAAAGAAAGAGGTAATGATTATGGCAAAGTTTGTATGTTCAGTATGTGGTTATGTTCATGAAGGAGATTCCGCTCCCGAAAAGTGCCCCGTTTGTAAGGTTCCCGCTGAAAAGTTCAAGGTTATGGAAGAAGGCGCAGCTCTTGCAGCAGAGCACGAATATGGCGTTTACGCTAAGACCGTAAAGAATAACCCCGACATCTCCGAGGAAGACAAGAAGTATATCTTCGAACAGCTTATGGCTAACTTCAACGGTGAGTGCGCAGAGGTTGGTATGTATCTTTGCATGGCTCGTATTGCTCACAGAGAAGGCTATCCCGAAGTAGGTCTTTACTGGGAAAAGGCTGCTTATGAAGAAGCAGAGCATGCTGCAAAGTTTGCCGAACTTCTTGGCGAAGATTTAGAGCCCAACATGAAAGCTACAACAAAGGACAACTTAAAGTGGAGAGTTGACTGCGAATACGGCGCAACACAGGGCAAGTTCGACCTTGCATCCTGCGCTAAGAAGAACGGACTTGACGCAATCCATGACACAGTTCACGAAATGGCTCGCGACGAAGCTCGGCACGGTAGAGGTTTAGAGGGTCTCTTAAACCGCTATTTTAAATAAGATTAGATACAAATAAATACGATTTGATACGGAGGTTGAGGGTTCTCAACCTCCGTTTTTATGCGAATTTTGGGCAGTAATGTTTCGTGTACTTTTTGGTCACGAAACTAAGGTGAATTTTAGCACAGAAAAATGATGATTTAAGGGTAAATAAGGGATAGACAAGGGAAGAAATTTTTATGATCGATTTTCCTGTGTCTTCCCTTATTTTGCTTTCAAATGCAGATACACCAAGGGTTTTAAGACTTCTGTATAATACGAATAAGGGAAACCTTAATATGTTACAAGGAGTTAAAAGAACAACAAAAGAAGAATAAAAAGCTATATGGTGACGGATATAAAAGAAACTTTGTCACCGAGAGACTTCACAAGAATAAGGAAAACTATTTGGAAGTAACTGACCTCATAAATGTAAAAGAAAATGGTGAAATGCTGACACATAACAGTATTAAGTTCTTGTCAAGAATAATAAGAGATGATTTGCATATTACGTTCAAATTCCATAATCTACGACATACATACGCAACTATATTAGTTGAAAGCGGGATAAGTCCAAGGTATGTGCAGGAAATGTTAGGACACTCAAAACTTGAGTTTACATTGAAGTATTATACACATATAACCGGGCATATGGCAGATATGGCAAGGATGGTGATAGATGAAAAAATTAACATTTGATTTTACTGGCGATTTTTACTTGACTATAACGTGAGTTTATTTTTGCAAAACAAAAGAAAATGCGTTAAAATACTGATAAATACGAATGTTTTACTTGACTATGTTTTATAATAATGTTGACTATTTAAATAAAATATGTTATTATATATTATACGGAGGTAGATATTATGCCATACAATGTAAATATGATTGATTTGATTATTAACGAAGCAAGAGAACATAAATATGAATCACCTTGGATTGAATTTAAAACTAATAATTGTAATCCACAAGAAATAGGCGAATATATTAG
>JAZSAR010000064.1:0-2706 GCA_045601965.1 Clostridia bacterium | reverse complement strand
TGGAAAAAGTAAAAACCGAGCCCTGGTATAACGCAGCATAAAGATAATGAAAACACATCATCCGTCGGATGATGTGTTTTTTCGTTAATCGAGAAGACTTCTTAAGGTATTGCCCTCTTTAATTACATACTCTAAAGTTTTTATTTCTGCATTATAGGCGGAAGCTTCCATAAAGGGCACGTCAAGGGCGTTTGACAGCATCAATGCGGCATCTTTTCTTGTTAAAATATCTCCGGCATTTTTATCAAGTCCTTCCAAAATGCCTGGCCTTTTTGCAACGGAAACATAATCTCCGCCCCTTTGCTCCGCCTTTACGCCATAGCCTAAAAGAAGAACGAGCATCTTTGAAAAGCCAGATACCGTGATAATTTCATCCGGCACTATGTCGCTTTCTGCAATTTTCAAATCCTTTGCAAGGGCAATTTCCTTATATGCCCAGTGATTTTCGCTTTCATCTTTTGGAATGTAAGTTTCAAGCATATCCCTGTAGCCTTTGTGGGCACGAAGTATAAGAGTAATCGCTTCGGCATTGGTTATCGGCTCGCTAAGTCGCATTTTCCCGTCGGGATAGCCCCTTAAAATTTCATAGTCTATAAGGGAAAGGGCATATTCTTCCTTAATCTCCTCGCCGGGGTCTAAAACAGCCATGGCGGCATAGCCCGAAAGAAGCGTTATCGAAAGTAAAAGCGCTGTTAACGCAGAAATTATTTTGGAAGTCTTTCCGTTTTTCCGGCTGATTTTTGAAAACCGCCTCTTTAAAACCTTTTTATCGTCACTCATTTTTGTGGTGTATAATTTTTCTAACATAGTTGCCTCCTTACAAGCCGAGGGGCGTCAAACCCCATAAGCCTTAAACTTGTTAAATTTGCACACTTTCAACTTGTCGTCCTCGTAAGGCGTCAGCCTTGCTTCGTCCTCCGCGTTGAAATTGCACTAAATTTCCCTGCGTTTAAGGTCGAAGAGCTTAAAAACCTCAAATTTTGATGGAAGACAAAGAAAATTCAAAAATAATACTGGCGTATATTTGCAGGATTTTCTGCAGTATTACGCAAAATTTGTGTTATTAAGCCTTGTGGGATTAGACGCCCCTCGGCTTAATATGTTTTTAAAATCCATTCGTGGGTTATCCCAAGGAGGTCAAACATACGGGTGTTGTCACCATCGCTGTAATCATAATAGGTGCTGCCGCATTTATATACGGCACAGCTATCCGTGGCAAGGGTTACCTTGCCCGAAGTACCGTCGGCTCTTTTAAGTATCAGATCGGCAGTAAAGGGGCACGCCGTTCCGCCATAGATAATTTCCGCCGAAGAAAGCATTTCTTCTATTTCGGAAAGCTTGACTTCGTTTTTTATGACAATATCAATGTCCCCTGAAATAAGGCGGGCTTCCGTAATATCCTTTATATCCTTCGGTGCGAAAAAGCTAATATCGGCTGATGAGGGATTGAATATAAACCGTGACGAGGTTTCCCCCGTAAGATGATTTACCGTAACAAGCTGAATTCCCTCTGCCTTTCCGTTTTCGCAGGTGAGGTAGTAAATTTTATCGCCGGCTATAACACAGGAATTGCTGAACCATCCGAAAGGATTTAATAGGGTAGTGGAGCTGTCCGCACGACCCCGGAAATATTCGGCATCTTCGGGTGCACTGCCTTTTTTCACACTTCCCGTCTCAAGGCTAAGAATATATTCGTCAAAGTCCTTTATTTCATCAAAGGGCCCCACGGAATAAAGATAGGCGTTTTTACCGTCCTTATCCACTTTTACTTCAAGAATGTTGCTCCCTTGCTGATTTTTTGATATGTTAAGCTTTTCAAGATTTATCACAAAATCAAACTCGGAGGAAAGCATAGGGTTTTCAGGTGGCGGATTTGTGCCGAGGATAAAAAGGGCGGAGCCGTAATGAACTAAAATTTTTTGGCTGTCGGCATAATATATGTCCGCCATAACCGCACCGAGCCGACTTTCAAGCAAGGCGGAATATTCGGCATCCGAAAGAGAGTAATCGCGGACGCCAAGGCGTGAGCCTACTATGGAGGAAACGGTTAAAACGGCAATAATCAAGACCGCCGAAAGAATTACGGCAACTGTCTTTTCTCTCATTCCGCTTTTATTACGGATTTTTGAAAACCGCCTCTGAAGGCTTTTCCTGTCTTCGCTCATTTTGGTTGAGTATAATTTTTCCAGCATAGTTACCTCCTTTTTGCAAGGTCTAAAATCGTCTGCATATAAAGTCTTTGTTCATCCTCCGTCATATTTCTGGTTACAGCCATATCGCAGGAAATTTCACAGGCTTCGCTTAAAGCGGAGCATAAAAGATAGGAAAGGGGATTAAACCAATGTATCATATTGGTTAAAACAGAAAGCCACTTGAAAATTAAATCCTTTCTTTTATAGTGATTAAGCTCGTGAAGGAAAATCATTTTAAGCTTTTCGGGAGGAATTTCCCCGTCAGGGATATAAATTATCGGGAAGAACACGCCCACAAGCATGGGAGAATCTAAATTTTCCGAAACCATAACCTTAATTTTCCGCCTTATTTTAAGGGATTTTGAGCATTGCTTCAATATCGCATCATCCCTTAAGGGAGTGGAATTTTTCCGCTTTATCGTGGTGAAGGAAATATAGCCTAAAGAAACTATGAAAAGATATATTGCCATTCCCGAAAGCCAGATAAAAGCGGCAACGGTGTAAAGCCCCGCCT
>JAZSAR010000063.1:0-16134 GCA_045601965.1 Clostridia bacterium | reverse complement strand
ATGTTTTTCACCAGATAAAGACCAAGACCGATACCTTTTTTATCAAGACCTCTTGATTTATCGGTCTTATAAAATTTGTCGAAAATATGCTTTATGTCGCCTTTTGGAATGCCTGCACCGCTGTTTTCAAAGCTTATGTGTGCTTTTCCGCCCTGAGTTGAAACGATGATTTTTATATATCCGTTTTGCTCGGCAAATTTTATTGCATTGTCCAAAAGATTTATAATAACACGAGTAATAGAGTCTGTATCGCAGAGACAGAAGCATTCGTCTTCTTCAAATTCAACCAGTATTTCAAGATTCTTTTCGGCGATACGATCCTGATATTTTATTATCTGCCGTCTTATACACTCATTTATGTCAAAGGCGGTTACTTCAAGCTTGGCGTTGCCGCTTTCGATGCGGGAGATGTCCATAAGCTCTGTTGTTAGCTTTGACAAGCGTCTTGCTTCGGATAAGCATATTTCAAGATACTCTCCTGTTTTTTCCGTCGGGATAGTTCCGTCTAAAATGCTGTCTATAAAACCTATTATTGATGTCATGGGAGTTCTTAATTCATGGGCTATGCTGGCGGTGAAGGCACGCTGGTTTTCTTCAGAATTTTCGATTGCCTCAGCCATGTCATTAAAGGTTTTAATAAGTTCTTCTATTTCGCCTATATTGTTTGTGTCGGTGTTAACTCTTTGGGAAAAATCGCCTGATGCCAGCTTCATGGCAGCTTTATTCATGGCTTTAAGAGGCCTAGAAATTCTGAATGTCAGAGCATAAGAAAGTGCAATCGAAACAAGCAGCGATATTATAGCTGCCAGAAGAAAGTTGGAAGCTACCACGTTCAAAAGGAATTTTATCTGGGGAGTGGGGATGAATAAAACCAACATGGATGATATAGAGCCGTTTTCATATAAAGGCTTCATAACTGTAAGGGTTGTGGTTTTGAACATCTTATTAAGATTACCCCAGTAAATCAGATATTCCTCACCGTTATAGGAAACTGTGGAAACAGAGGAAGGAATTTCGCCTTCAAACATTTTGGTAAATGCGTCCGGAGCATTGATATATTCAATAAGCCTTCCTGTTGCAGGATCCTTTGTTGTGGAAATGATACCTTCTTCAAAGTTTTGGATATCCGCATATCTGAAAATGATCTTCTGATCCAATGCTATTTGCATAACGGAAAAATCCGTGCTTGATGCAATAACAGATAAAGTGTTACGGTAATTGTCTTCAATCTGACCTATCAGTTTTCCGTAATTGTAATGTGTGGCGGGATTTTCACTTTTCATTATTTCAAGTTCACGGTAAAGTTCATCCGTCCTTTTGGATAAATCCACAACCTTTGAAGATGCAGTAAGGATTGATGAAACATGTTCGGATCTTAAATAGGAGTTGATTCTTGCATAGCATATCACAGACATAATAATGAATGCTATTAATATTATGAGCAGATTTATTGAAAAAATTTTAATAAAAAGGCTGTTTTTTCTTTTTGGAGAGGAAGATTTTTTCATTTTCCGTAAACCTCGAAAATATAGCCAACACAGTGCTTTGTTTTAAGTATCCAGTCATTATCGTGGGAATTGCCCAGCTTTTCTCTGAGACGCTTTACATGAACGTCAATGGTTCTTGATTCTCCGCCGTATTCAAAGCCCCATACTTTTTCAAGTAACTGCTCGCGGGTGAATACAATGTTTTTGTTGGAGGCAAGAAAATACAAAAGTTCAAGCTCACGGGCGGGAGTATCTATTGAAACTCCGTCAACTTTGAGCTCATAATTTGCAATGTTTATTTCAAGACCGGGAAATGCGAGAACTTCGGAAGCAGATTTTTCCTCTTCGGAAGAGCTTCTTCTCATAACCGCGCGGACTCTGGCAATAAGCTCCTTTGTTTCAAAGGGCTTAACGATATAGTCATCGGCACCGAGCTCCAGACCTAAAACTTTGTCAAAGGTATCGCCCTTGGCTGTGAGCATTATTATGGGTACGTTGCTTACCTTTCTTATTTCTTTGCATACTTCAATTCCGTCGATTTTAGGAAGCATCAGGTCAAGAATAATAAGGCAGGGCTCTTCCGTGCGGAATTTTTTAATGGCTTCTTCGCCGTCATAAGCAATTGCCGTATCAAAGCCTTCCTTTACAAGATGAAGTCTTAAAAGCTCGCATATATTGGCGTCATCGTCAACTATTAAAATTCTGTTTTTGTTCATAAGAACACCTCTTCTTATATTATGATTAAAGTATAGCACATATTTTACAAAAAGAAAATCATAAATTCTGCTTTTTACAAAAAATTTACAATAAGGGAATCATCAATGTTCATTTCCTTGACATATATAGTAATTTTTAGTATAATAACAAAAATAGCCTTTTCCTTAAAGGAGAAGGGGAGCTTTAGGCGTTTTTCAGGCGTAGATGAAAATCGCCTGAAGGTATATGAGGTGTGGGATGCTAACGCATCGGCTTAAATTGTACTTTTGCGTGTAAAGGCTTATTCCGTAAAAGCTTTGCAGATAAAAAGACTTAAAATTTATATTTGGGGGAATTGGAAATGAAAAAAATTTTGTCGGTTATGCTGTGCTTAACCCTGCTTTTGCCTGTGGTTATGACATTTGATTCCTTTGCAGCAACATATGGTGGTTTGACATATGAAATCAGAAACGGAGAGGTTGTTATCACGGATTGTAACCAAAATGCTAAGGACATCACAATTCCGTCGGAGATTGAAGGCTATCCTGTAACAGAAATTGGTGGTTCTGCTTTTGAAGGTTGCGACGGCATAACAAGCATCGAAATACCGGACAGCGTGACGACAATTGGCGCATATGCTTTTTTCGGTTGCGACAGCTTAACAAGCATTGGAATCCCCGACAGCGTGACGACAATTGGCAATGGGGCTTTTTCCGGTTGCTACAGCTTACTAAGCATTGAAATACCGGACAGAGTGAAGACAATTGGCGAAGGGCCTTTTTCCGTTTGCTACAGCTTAACAAGCATTAATGTTGCCGAGGAAAATGAATATTATTGCGATATTGATGGGGTGGTATATACAAAGGATAAAAAAACGATAATATGTTATCCCGGTGGACTGAATGGGAGTTATAGAATCCCCGACAGCGTAGAGATAATTGGCATCCAGGCTTTTGCCCAGTGCGACAGCTTAACAAGCATCGAAATCCCCGACAGCGTAGAGACAATTGGCGAAGGGGCTTTTTTCGGTTGCGACAGCTTAACAAGCATTGGAATCCCCGACAGCGTGACGACAATTGGCGAAAGGGCTTTTTCCATTTGCTACAGCTTAACAAGCGTCGAAATAGGAGACAGCGTGACGACAATTGGCAATGGGGCTTTTGAAGGTTGCGACAGCTTAACAAGCATCGAAATCCCCGACAGCGTGAGGACAATAGGCAATACTGCTTTTTACGGTTGCCGCAGCTTAACAAGCGTCGAAATCCCCGACAGCGTGACGACAATTGGCGAAGGGGCTTTTCGAGGTTGCAAAAGCTTAAGTGATATATACTATGGCGGAAGTGAAGAGGATTGGGAAAAGGTTGGTAAGGGTAAGAACTGGGACTATGAATGCGGAAAATACACCATGTACTTTGCGAAAGACACCCCGGAACACTCCCACGACTTTTCCGTCACTTGGACGATAGACAAGGAAGCAACCTGCACGGCATCGGGCGAAAAATCCCGCCATTGCAAGACTAATACCTGCAAGGAAAGAACGGACATTGTAACCATTTCTCCGAAGGGACATGATTTTACTTCGGATTGGACAATTGACATAGAGCCCACCTGCACCAAGGCAGGCGAAAAGTCCCACCACTGTGAAAATTGTTATGCAAAGGACCAAATAACCGTGGTTCCTGCAAATGGACATAAATATTCATCGCCGAAAACAGTTTTGGAGCCCACTTGTACCGAGCCCGGAAAAACGGAGAGAATATGCTCCGTCTGCAAAGATGTATCAGTAAGAGAGATAAGTGCAACAGGGCATGACTTTGATAAGGAATACACGGTTGATACAGAGCCCACCTGCGTTAATGATGGCGAACAATCACGCCACTGCTCTGATTGCAATGAAAGAACGGATAAAAAAATCCTTCCCCGTAAAGGTCACAGCTTTTCCGAATGGGAAACCGTTAAAGCAGCAACGCATAACAGCTCGGGCTTAAAGAAAAGAGTTTGCGGAATGTGCGGAAAAAATGAAGATGTTATCATTCCGCAGCTTGAGTACGATCCCGAGGACAAAAATTATGCAAAAATCAATTTTACAACTGTAAATGCTCTTGATTCGGCTGTTCTCGGAAATGTTGAAATACAAATTTATACCGAGAATGGAGTCTCTTATCAGCTTATAACCGATGAAGGCGGAAAAGGAACAATGATTTTGCCCGTAGGAAGCTTTAATGCTTCCGTAAGAAAAAGCGGATTTGAAACGAAAAACGGCAAATTAACAATTCCTCCCGGTCAGTATAATTTAATGTTGGGGCTTGTTAAATTGGGAGAAGAAGTTATTGAAACAAAATTCGAAGTAAAGGAAATGGAGCTTGAGGAAATTATAGAGGCGGGAATTGATATAAAAAACCCTGCAAATCAGCACGTTTGGGAATATGAATTGCATCTTGAATTTCTGCCTGATGATTATGAGTTAAAGATTTACTTTAACAGCGAAGGGGAATATGTTGGCTATCATAGTTCCGAGCCCGTCACCAAGCCCAATCCCAATCCGGGTCAGGGTTCCACCCCCGGCACCGGTTCAGGTACAAATCCCGACCATAACCCCACTTCGAAGCCTAAGCCTGATACAGGCTCGAAGCCCGGACCTATTCCGTTGCCCGACGGAGGTGAACTTTATCCCGTAAGCGAAAACTTCTATCTTATATACCACGGCAGAATCGGATGGCTTAAGGAAATGTATGACGTTGAAATGCTTGTTATAAATAACTCCTTATCCGATTCCTTCAGAGAGGTAAAGGCAGAGCTTTCGGTTCCCGATGGACTTTCTCTTGCGGAAATGGTAAAGGAAAAAGGAGAGCAAAGCTTCCTTCAGACCTTAGATAAGATAGACAGCGGAGATTCTCACTCCTTCCATTGGTACTTAAAGGGCGATAAAGAGGGAGAATATATGGTTAAGGCCACTCTCGACGGAAAGTTAACGGCTGTTTCTGACGCAAATTCGGGTTTTGTGATGACAGATCAGGAGGGTAACGAGGTTATACTTTTCGCCGAGGAATATCACAGGGATTATATATTGGAAAATCCGATTATTGTCTATGCGGGAAGTGCTATGCACATGACCATATACGCTCCCGAAGCTTGCTATTACGGCGAGGATTACACCGTTAAAGTTGAGCTTGAAAATGTTTCGCATAAGCCGATATACGGACTTACCCACGAGATACTTAATGTTACCCAGGGAAAGAGAGTATATTGGTCAAACGGAAAGGTGGAAGAGGAAATATTCCTTGATGAGGGGCTTGATTTCAAAGAAGAAATACCCGTATTTAATCCCGGGGATAAAATGATATTAGAGCTCAATTCCAATATTTTGTTCCGTTCAGACATGATTAATATGCAGCTTAATTCATTTTTGGCACAAATTGACGGAATTGAACACATTATGAAATGCTATGAAGCGTGGAGTAGTTCGGTAGCTTCCATTTATACTGCAAACGGTTATTTTGTTGAAATATCGAAAAATATTGAGGGAGTTATCAAAAACGAAAAAGACTCAGATAAAAAAGCGGCTTATAAATTACTCTCCGGAGCAATTAAAAACCTTTATGATGAGTTTAAGTTAAGCGACGAGGATGCGGTGAGTGTCATAACAAAAATGCGTATTCACAAAATTTATGATGACATAAAAAGAGGCGCATCCGACAAAGAGGTTTTAGAAAAAATGACACTTGAAAGAATTCTTGCATTCAATGAAAAAATCGAAGACGTAAAGAATGACAAGAACACAAGCTACAGTGAAATTTTCTCATCATTAAGAGCGGCGGTAGAAGCACTTCCCATAAGATTTATTTTGGATAAGGTATACATAATAACCTTAAACGGCTCAACTACCGAAATTCCTTATTCGGTTGTCGTAACACCCGATAAAAGTCCCTCAAAAGCAAAAATTGCCAACTTAGGTGCTTACATGAAGAGCATTGTTTCGGAAAGTCATGGCGCTCTTGAGCTTTCCTTAAGCGGAAAGGTCTTCGACGGAGTTTATGACCTTAAGGACGAAATTAAATTTGATGAGGAAACTCTTCTGTCTGTAAATGCTCCTACCGGAGAAACCAAAATTAAGGCATATCTGGAAAGCGAAGGCGGTACGTTTGAGCTTTCATCAATGACAACCGGTGCAAAAGTCGAAGGCGGCGTGCTTACCTTTGCAGGAGACGGAGTTATAGAAGTAAATGCCTTAAGTGTGGGAAAGGGCGTCCTTAAAATAGAAGAGGGCACCGGAAAAGCAAAAACTGTAAGAACAGTTGATTTATATGCCGTTGAAAAGCATGATTGTGACGGAGATTCCTGGGAATACGTTCTGGCTCCTTCGGGAGATGAATGTGGTTACATTGTTAAAAAATGTAACACCTGCAGCGATATCCTGGACATCAAAAAGGAATATGTAACAGAATGGAAAAATCCCTTTAGCGATGTGGCGATTGACGACTGGTTCTATGAAAGTGTTATGAATGCATTTGTCGGAAAGTATATGCTTGGAACAACAGATTCTACGTTTGCTCCTTATGAAAAAGTCACAAGAGGTATGTTTGTTACATTATTCTACAGAATGTCCGGTGAAAAGGCAGTAAATACCGACGTTCCCTTTACCGACGTGCCTTCCGATGCTTATTACAAAGAGGCAGTTGCCTGGGCAAGCGAAAGCGGAGTAACAATGGGTATATCCGAAGATATGTTTGCTCCGGATGCTCTTGTTACAAGAGAACAGATGGCGACTATGATTACAAGATATGTAAAGGCTAAAGGCTTTAAGGTTTTATTAAATGAAAAAGCAGAGCTTACATACATAGATAAGGATGATATATCAGGCTATGCAACTTCTCCGATTTTGTGGGCTTTAGCCTCGGGAATTATGAAGGGTAATGCCGATGGCACCTTTGCTCCTTTGGCAAGCGCAACGAGAGCAGAGCTTGCAACCGTATTTGTAAGAGTAGGCAATATTTTAAAAAGATAAAAGATTAAGGATACCGCCGTTGGGCGGTGTCCTTTCTTTTTAAATATTTACTTGAAAAAAGTTGTAATTAGTGTTATAATCATTTGGTACACTACATCATTGGAATACTATATGATAGAGCGCTATGCGAATAATGAGCCTTATTATGTTCCGGGGAGTCCTGATGCAAGCGGAAACGGTCGAACTATTATTATGCTTTGGATTTTTACGGAAAAACGAAGTAATATAAAATTGCTATTAAAAAACAAAGGAGAAATGATAATTATGAAAATGGGTATAGTGGGTCTTCCCAATGTGGGTAAGAGTACACTTTTTAATGCAATAACAAAGGCGGGAGCGGAATCTGCAAACTATCCCTTCTGCACAATTGAGCCCAATGTGGGCGTAGTAGGTGTACCGGATTACAGAATGGATGTACTTGCCGAAATGTATAATCCGGAAAAGTACACTCAGGCAGTTGTTGAATTCGTTGACATAGCAGGTCTTGTTAAAGGTGCATCAAAGGGCGAAGGATTAGGTAATAAATTCCTTTCCCATATCCGAGAGGTTGATGCGATAATTCACGTGGTTCGCTGCTTTGAAGATCCTGATGTTGTTCACGTTGACGGCTCGGTTGATCCTATGCGCGATATTGAAACCATAAATCTTGAACTTATCTTTTCGGATATCGAAATGGTTGACAGAAGAATTGACAAGGCAACAAAGATGCTTAAAGGCGACAAGGCTTATCAGGCGGAAATTGACGTTCTTAATAAGATTAAGGCAACGTTGGAATCAGGAAAGCCTGCAAGAAGTGCTGACCTTACCGATGATGAGGCAGAGCTTCTTAAAACCATGGATCTTCTTACTGCAAAGCCTGTGCTTTATGCGGCAAATGTAGCGGAGGATGAGCTTGCAAGTGAAGGCGCAGGAAACAAATATCTTGAAAGCCTTAAAGAGCTTGCCGAAAAGGAAGGAAGCGAAGTTCTTCCCGTATCAGCTAAAATAGAAGAGGAAATAAGCCAGCTTGAAGCAGAAGAAAAAGATATGTTTTTAGAGGAGCTTGGAATAACAGAATCCGGACTTGACCGTCTCGTTAAAAAGAGTTATAAGCTCCTTGGTCTCATAAGCTATCTCACAGCAGGGCCCAAGGAAGTAAGAGCATGGACAATCGTTAAGGGAACAAAGGCACCTCAGGCAGCAGGTAAGATTCATTCGGATTTTGAGCGTGGATTTATCCGCGCGGAGGTTGTGGCATTTACTGATCTTCAAGCTTGCGGAACAATGGCAGCGGCAAAGGAAAAAGGTTTGGTGAGAAGCGAAGGCAAAGAATATGTTATGCAGGACGGAGACGTTGTTGTTTTCCGCTTTAACGTATAATGAAATATAAAAATGTGACAGAAGGAATATTTTTATCCCGCCCCAACCGGTTTATTGCCAATGTTTTAATTGACGGGAAATGCGAAGTCTGCCACGTTAAAAATACGGGAAGATGCCGTGAAATATTAAAAGAGGGCGCAAAGGTTTACCTTGAAAAGTCGGATAACCCTGAAAGAAAAACAGCCTACGACCTGATTGCCGCCGAAAAAGAGGGGAAGCTTTTCAATATAGACAGCCAGGCGCCAAATAAGGTTGTTTACGAGTGGCTTTCATCGGGCGGACTTTTTAAAGAACTTAAATTCCTTAAAAGCGAATGTACATATAAAAATTCCAGATTTGACTTTTATGCAGAAACGGAAAATGAAAAAGCCTTTATTGAGGTTAAAGGGGTAACCCTCGAAAAGGACGGGGTTTTTATGTTCCCGGATGCACCGACGGAGCGTGGGGCAAAGCACCTTAAAGAGCTTTCAGAGTGTCTTCTTAATGGCTTTTCGGCATATGTTATTTTCGTTATACAGGCAGAAAATGCAAAGTACATGATTCCGAACAGGGCAGCGGATAATAATTTTTACGAAGCAATGCTTTATGCAAAAAAGCACGGTGTAAAAATGATAGCCGTTATATGTGATGTTACAGCGGACAGCTTAAAAATCAAAGAGGAAATAAAAATATTATTATAAGTGAGGTTATTTTATGAAAAAAGTGTTCTCATTACTTCTTATAGCAGCAATGCTGATTGCTAATTCCTATGCTGCTGTTGTTGAGGTAAATATCGGAGGAATTCAGGTAAACAGCTTTGATGGAGAAAAGACCACCACAAAGTTGCTTGAAGAGGTTCCGTTTGTTAACGAAAGCGGAAGAACCATGGTTCCTGTCCGTGCAATTTCCGAAGCTTTCGGCTCAGAAGTTTCATGGGATGGGGAGAAGCAGGAGGTTAAAATTGTAAGTGGCGAAAATGTAATACTGCTTACCATTGACAGCAATACGGCATCCCTTAACGGAAGTGAAATTGCGCTTGATTCTGCACCGGTAATAAAAGGCGGAAGAACATTTGTGCCTCTTCGCTTTATCGGGGAATCATTTGGCTACAATATAAATTATGTGGCTACAACAAGACAGATAATAATTGACGATACTGAGATTGTTATTTCCGCAGGTGATGTAAATGTTACTTTTGCAGAAATAGAGGCACTTTTTAATATTTATTATCAGGTTTACTCTGCTGCAGCAAAAGCACAGGGAATGACGGATGAAGAATTCCATACTGAAATGTTATACCGCGCATTGCAGACAGCAATGTCTTATGCCATAATGAAAAATACTGTTCCCGGCGCTGTTCTTAATGAGCTTGATATAGAAAATATCAAAGAAAATATAACTACGGATTCAGCTTTTATATCCTTGCCGCTTGAAGGTCTTTCTGCACTTATGCACGAAAAGCTTTATTATGTGGCAGGAGCTCCGGCACTTAATCTGATTATGGCAGGCGAAGATGTCGAAAAGATGTATAAGGAAAACTATATCTGTGCAAAACACATATTGGTAGATGATGAAGAAACAGCTAATGCGGTTATTGAGCTTATTCAGGGCGGAGCAGATTTTGACGCTCTCGTAGCAGAATATGGAAAAGATCCCGGCATGGAAAGAGAAAAAGACGGATATGTGTTTACTTACGGAATGATGGTAAAGCCTTTTGAGGAGGCGGCATACGCTCTTGAAGCGGGAGAAATAAGCTATCCTGTTATGAGCGATTTCGGTTATCATATCATAAAGAGAGAGGAACTTCCTGAAATGAGTGAAAGCTTTGCTCGCGAAGCTGCTACAAGTATACTTTCCTCTATGCTTTCAGAAGCGGAAGCTCCTACTCTTCATATTTCTCAGGAAGAATTGCTTAATATGCTTGTATAAAATAAAAAGGAGCTGTGAAATTTACGGCTCCTTTAATTGATTGGAAAAGGTGTTCAGATATGCAAAAATCAAGAATTATGCTTATAATTTCAATGGCGGTTTTCGGAACAATAGGTCTTTTTGTTAAAAATATCAGTTTGCCGTCCGGAGAAATTGCACTCTACCGTGCAGTTTTAGCCTCAGCATTAATAGGCTTATTTCTTCTTTTTAAGGGAGAAAAGTTTTCATTAAAGAAAATAAAAAAGGAACTTATGCTCCTTCTTATATCGGGAGCGGCAATGGGGTTTAACTGGATTTTTCTTTTTGAAGCCTATAAATATACCACGGTTTCCGTGGCGACTTTAAGCTACTATTTTGCCCCCGTTATTGTGACCTTGGCATGTCCTATACTTTTCAAGGAAAAAATGAACTTGAAAAAATGGCTATGTTTTGTCGGATCGACTCTGGGAATTATATTGATTACGGGAATTGGAGATTTATCAAAGAACTCAGAGCATATAAAGGGAATAGCTTTCGGGCTCTTGGCTGCCGTTCTTTATGCGACAGTAATTTTAATTAATAAATACATAAAAAATATCGGCGGAATTGAAAGAACGTTTTTTCAGTTTATTGCGGCAATTGTTGTGCTTTTGCCTTATGTTTTACTTACAAGCGGATTTAATATTGCATCCCTTGACGGTGTGGGCTGGGGATATCTTCTTACTGTCGGACTTATACATACAGGAATCACATATTGCCTGTACTTTTCATCCCTTAAGCACATTACAGGACAAAAAGCGGCGATTTTAAGCTATATAGATCCTCTGATTGCCGTTCTGTGCTCAACATTTATTCTGGGAGAGAGTATATTGCCTTTGCAGATTGCAGGCGGAATTATGATTTTAGGATTTACATTATATAATGAAATTGCAGAATAAGGAGTAGGTTTTATGAAAGCACTTATAACGGGCGCAAGCTCAGGGCTTGGCAGAGATATGGCGAGAGTTTTATCTTCTATGGGCTATGATATCATAGCTGTTGCAAGAAGGGAAGAGGCTCTTCTTGAATTGAAAGCTGAACTTAAAACCGATGTTACGGTTGTAAAATGCGACCTTTCAGATGAAGAAGAATGTATGGCTCTTTCACGCTATGCAAAGGAAACAGATATACTTATAAACAATGCGGGCTTTGGCGTTTTCGGAGAATTTACCGGTAACGACCTTTCTGATGAACTTAAAATGGTTGATACTAATATAAAAGCACTGCATATATTAACTAAAATTTTTCTTGCAGAATTTAAAAAGAGAAATTCGGGACACATCCTTAATGTGGCGTCATTAGCGGCGTTTTTTCCGGGTCCGTTATTCGGAGCGTATTATGCGTCAAAGGCTTATGTTTTAAGACTTTCCCAGAGCATAGCCGAGGAACTTAAAAAGAGCAAGAGCAAGGTTAAAATAAGTGTGCTTTGTCCCGGACCCGTTCATACCGGATTTGAAAAGGCTTCGGGAGTGTCTTTTGGAACAGGAACGGAAAAAATGAAAGGTATGATTTTGGAAAGCCGCCCGGTAGCGGAATATGCAATAAAGAAGATGCTATCGGGAA
Source organism: Clostridia bacterium (assembly GCA_045601965.1). GTDB lineage: Bacteria > Bacillota > Clostridia > CAKSNL01 > HGM11501 > HGM11501. The sequence goes on along the minus strand of JAZSAR010000063.1, from coordinate 4,098 downwards.
AAGAAGTGATAATTCCCGGTTTTTTAATGAAGGCGGGAGTTTTTATGCGGCATTTCCTTTCCGACAAAGCTCTTGCAAAGGCGCTTTATTTTATACAGAGCAAAAAGATGATTGGGAAATAACTGAAATGTCAATAAAAATCAACCTAAGATGATTTGATTGGTCATTTACAAAAGCTTTATTTATGATATAATGGGAGTAACTTTATGAAAAGACTTATTAAGAGATCCTTCCTTGACACCCTTCCGGTTATGGCGGGATATATGGTGCTGGGATTCGGTTTTGGGCTTGTATCAACAGAAAAAGGCTATGGGATTTTATGGGCAATTGCCATGAGTACATTTATATATGCCGGCTCTATGCAGTATGTGGCACTTGAGCTTTTATCGGGCGGAGCTACTTTAATAACTGCGGCACTTACCACATTGATGGTAAATGCGAGACATCTTTTTTACGGGATAACAATGATAGAACACTATAAGAAGATGGGGAAAAGAAAGCCCTATCTGATATTTTCTCTTACGGATGAAACCTATTCGCTTTTGTGTTCGGGAAAAGCTCCCGAGGGGCTTCCGTTTAAAAGCTATGCTCTTACGGTTTCCCTATTCAATCAGTGCTATTGGGTTTTGGGAAGTCTTCTCGGTGCCCTTGTCGGAAGCGCAAGTGCCTTTAATACAAAAGGGGTGGATTTTGCTATGACGGCACTTTTCATAACTGTTTTTGTTGAGCAGTGGAAAAGTACAAAAGAACATATCCCTGCGATTGTCGGTGTGGCAGCTTCTGTAATATGCCTTCTTATTTTCGGAGCTAAGGATTTTCTCATTCCTTCGATGATTCTGATAACTCTTTTCCTTTCTTTGGGTAAAAAGCTTATTGATAAGGAGGAAGCGTAATGGATTATAAATATTCAGCCATTTTAATTGCGGTTGTGGCAGTAGTCACGATTCTGCTTCGCGTGCTTCCGTTCCTCATTTTCGGAGGAAATAAAAAAACTCCCGTAATTATTCAGTATCTCGGAAAGGTTTTACCTTATGCCATTATGGGAATGCTGGTGGTATATTGCTTAAAGAGCGTATCGCTTGTGACTTTTCCCTTCGGAATACCTGAAATAATGGCATCATCGGCGGTAGTGCTCCTTCATTTATGGAAGAGGAATACTCTTGTAAGCGTAGGCGGGGGAACGGTAATTTATATGCTTTTGGTGCAGTTGGTGTTTGCGTAAAAACAGTAGAAAAAGTCAATTTTCAGTAGTATAAGACATTTACGAAATATAGTTTTTGCGGTATAATATAGTTAAGGAAATAAGAAAGGATGGTTTGAATGAAAAAAGTATTAAGCTTGATTCTTATGGCTGCTCTTACTTTGTCTCTTATGGCTGTAAGCGCAAAGGAGCTTCCTTTAAGTGACATTACCGTGAAAAGCGGAGCTACGGTAGACAGCGAAGTTAAGTGGCTTGAAAGAGGGTATTATTTCGGCTATGAAAATGTTGATTTGACCGGAATGAACTCTGTTAAGATTACGGCGTATAACAAGCTTGTTACGGGTACAAACGGCGTAACTGTGGCAATCGTTATCGACAATCCCAAGACAGGTGATGTAATCGGATATGTGACGCTTACAGAGGTGGGGGAAAACATAACCGTACAGGCGCCCATAGAGCCCACAGAAGGGGTGCACAATCTTTATTTCTACAGCTTATACGGAAAAAACACGGTTAACGAAACAAGAATAAGAAAAATTGAGCTTTCCGAAGAAAAATACGAAAGCGATAAATTAAGCAAACAGATTCCTGATTCTGCCATAATGGACGACTTTTCCGATACCTGGGCGGCAACCGATGATTTCGGTCGTAAGGTGGCAACCTTTGAAGAGGCAGGAGCGGTAAAAACAGACGGCCGCGAAGTAGGTATGCTTTACTGGAACTGGTTTATCGACGGAGAGAAAAAAGCAAATGTCATCCCCGAAATTATTGCAGAAAAGCCTTCGGCAAAGGAAGTATACTCCGATCCCATATGGGAGCACGAGGCAACATATTATTGGGGAGAGCCCCTTTTGGGCTTTTACACAAGCTATGACTACTGGGTATTCCGCAAGCACGCGGAAATGCTTTCCGTTGCAGGGGTTGATGTTATATTCTTCGATTATTCCAATGCGGGACTTGACTATATAACAACTCTTAACGCTCTGGCTTCTGCCTTCCGTGATGCGAAGGCATCCGGTATTGATATACCCGAAATATGTGCAATGATGAATCTGGGCTATAACCCCGACAATGCATACAGAGGTCTTTTAGGACTTTACTTTAATTGCTTCTACGAGCACGATTATTCCGATATCTGGTATCACTTTGACGGAAAGCCGCTTCTTTATGCAAACTCCACCTATAAGGTGGCGCTTCAGAATACTGCAAATGATAATATGACAGAAAGAGAAGCACTTTCTCTTACGGAGAATTTCTTTACCTTCCGTCCTCACGGAGGAAGAAATGTTGACTCGGGTGACGATGCCTGGATGTGGCTTGAAAACTTCCCGCAGATACTCCGAAACGTGGACAAGGAAACAGGCCGTCCCGAGTTTGTGGTTGTGGGATGCGGAATTAATCAGTCTACAGAGGTGGGCTTATCCGAAACAGGCGTATTTTCCGATCCCTACTGTAAGGGCAGAGGCTATTCCGAGGCCTTTGGTGAAGACTATTCCGAAAACGGAAAGAGAATGGCATATTTCTTCCGTGAGCAGGCATCATTTGCCCTTGAAGCAGAGCCTGAGTTTGTTATGATTGACGGCTGGAATGAGTGGACAGCACTCCGACAGGACAGCTACAATGGTCACAAAAATTCCTTTGTTGACTGCTTTGACTATGAAAACAGCCGTGACTTTGAGCCCAACAACGGCCCCTTGAAGGACGACTATTATATGCTTCTTACAGACTTTATAAGAAAATACAAGGGCGTAAGAGAAACTCCTCTTGCATCTGGCGCAAAGACGATTGATGTTGCAGGCGATATAGCACAGTGGGCAGAGGTAGGACCTATCTTCTATAACAACAATCAGAATTATGAGCGTGACAGCGTTGGCCTCTGGAAGAGAGGAACGAGAGAGCCTCATATTTATAAGACCACGGTTAATAACGCCATTAAGACAGCAAAGGTATCGTTTGATTCTGAAAAGATTTACTTTATGGCAGAATGCTTCAGCGATATAAAGACAAGCGGAAATGCCACGCTTAATCTTTACATCAATGCCGACAGAAATCCTTCAACCGGCTGGAACGGCTATGATTATGCAGTAAACTTGGACGGACTCGGAAAGCTTTCTTCGTTTAACAAAAATGCCTGGGAAAGAATGGCGGTTGGAGATATTAAATACTCCGTAAACGGAAAGTATATTCAGTTAGAAATTGCGAGAAGTGCGATAGCTGAAACAGGCAAGGTTGATCTTGAATTCAAGTGGACAGATTCTGTTAATCCCGAAGGTGACCTTCTTAAGTTCTATAATGACGGAAGCGTTGCTCCCATCGGTCGCTTCAACTATGTTTATACGGAAGTTCCCGAAACTTCAATTTCCGATACCGAAAGGGATAACTTACTCGGAACAAGCATCTTGAAGGCAGGCTCAGGAAAAATGATAGTATCCGGTGCTAAGAGATATGTTTACGAGAAGGATATAACCGTAACGCCCTTTGAAATGAACGGAACGCTCTACATTCCCGAAGATGCCTATAACGAAATTATGGGCTACGGAAGAAGCAAAACCGAGTACGATGCAAACTATAACAAGTTCTTTACCTATCACTTTGACTTAAATGATGATATGACAGAAATTGTAAATTATAAGTGGACCTGCTCTGTTCTTGATTCAACGGAAGTTAAGGTAAATGGAGTGTTCGGAAAACTTTCAGCACCTGTAAAATATGTAAACGGAATGTTTTATATCCCCGCATCATTAATCTCAGAATGCTACGGCTATGAGGTTAAGGCGATGGGGGACGGCGTGTATGCAATCGGAAAATACGGCGTATCCGATGGAGATGTCAAGGCCGTACTTTCGCATATTAATTAAGGAGGCGATAATATGAAAAAGATACTTTCTTTAATCCTT
>JAZSAR010000062.1:0-3824 GCA_045601965.1 Clostridia bacterium | reverse complement strand
AAGAAGTTTTTCTGCATTTTTATAAAACATTTTTTCGTTGTCTTTTTTTGAAAAGCCCATATCAATTAATTTTTTAACCGTGCCCTCCGGGTTATGCATCGGAAAGTCTGAGCCGAATAAAACCTTGTCCGTTCCGTGATTTTTTATAATCCGCTTTGCCTGCTCACTGTCCATAAAGTCGATGGAGCTTGAAGCATCAAAGTAGAGGTTTTCATATTTTCCGACCAGCACTTCCTCTGCCCTGTCCCATACGCTGTAGCCGCCAAGGTGTGCCGCAATTACCGTTAAATCGGGGTATTTTTCGCATATATTGGCAACTCTTTCGGGCGCGGACAAATCAGACTTTGTGTCACCAACGTGAAAAAGGATGGGAAGTTTCCCCCTTGCCGCCTCATAAATGGGAAGTGCCTTTTCTTCATCAATGGCAAAGCCCTGAAAATCCGTGTGAAGCTTTATTCCGAGAAGCCCGAGCTTAATAATTCTGTCCACTTCGCCTTTTATGTCGCCATAATCTGCGTGCATCGTTCCGAAGCCCACAAATTCGGGATTTTCAGAAACCAGCGAGGCTATGTAGCTATTTATATGCTCAACCTGGTCGGCCCTTGTGGCCGTGGAGTGGATAAGGCATTTGGTGATTACGCCTTTAGCAAGCTCTTTTTTTATGTTTTCCACACTTCCTATGCTGTACATTTTAACGCCGTAATAATTCCCCGTGGAAAGGGTTGCCTTTTCGGCTATCTTTTCGGGAAAAACGTGGACGTGTGCGTCAAAAATCTTCATAATGTCACCTTCTTTTAAGAATATTTTAATTATAGCCTTGTCTTTTTATTTTGTCAATTATTTATCTTCTTTTTAAGGTCTTTTTTCGGGGGCGTTCCGTTGGCTTCCTTATAGGCTCTGTAAAAGGAGGAATAATCCTTATAGCCCGCCTTTATTGCCGCTTCGCCCAAAGTATATTCTCCGTCCTCGCTTAATTCCTCCACATAGCGGAGACGCTTTGTTCTTATATATTCGTTTACCGTATGCCCCGTCGCTTCCTTAAAAATTCTTGTCAAGTGATATTTCGTTATGTAAAATTCCTCTGCAATTTCCTCCAGAGAAAGCTTTTCCGCGAAATGCTCGTTTATATAGGCAACGATTTCCTTAACTCTTTTTTTACCCGTGTTTTCCGTTGAGAAGCAGTCGTTTTTATGGGCAAGATATAAAAGCTGCACCAAAAGAGCCTTTGTATAGGCCCCATCACCGCTTTTCTTTCCCTCTCTCATAAGCTCCAAAACATCTGCAATACCTGCATTCTTTGCTGTTTTTGCACTTATTTTATTTTTTTCTCCGCAGGCTCTTCCCCAGAAAATTTCCTTGTAATGTTCACAATCGTAAGCCCTTAAAAATTCATCATCAAAGTTTACTACAATTCTTGAATACTCGCTCTCCGTCCTGTGATGTACTCTGTGCATTTCTCCCGGACGGATAAATATCATATCTCCCGAATTCAAAGAATAGTCCGCACCCTCAACAGCGTAACTTGAATCGCCATTTAAAAAAATAAAAATTTCGTAAAAATTATGACAATGAAGCCTGAAAAAGGTATTATCCGCTTTTTTCGTTAATCCCTCGCTGAATTGAAAAAACAAAAAACCGCCTCCTTTTACGGAAATTTTACCACAAAAGAGCAATATTTGCAATAAAAAAAGCAATATTTGCACTGTTAATTTAAATAAAATTGTGCTATTATGATAAAAGGAGGTGTATGTAATGTACGCAAATTATATGATATCGGGTTTTTCCGACGAAATTTCAAGTGACATTGACGTTCAGTTTACCGCCCTTAACAAAATGGGTATAAAGTTTTTTGAGCCCAGAGGCGTAAACGGCAAAAATATTTCATCTTTAACCGATGAAGAGCTTACCGCTTTAAAGGGAAAGATGGGACAGTACAGAATAAAGGCTTCTTCCATCGGCTCCCCCATCGGCAAGATTAAAATAACCGACGATTTTGAGCCTCATTTTGAAACCTTTAAGCGCACATGCTACATAGCACGCTTTTTAGGTGCACCCACCATAAGAATGTTTTCATTTTTCATTCCCGATGGTGAGTATGACAAATACCGTGACGAGGTTTTAAGAAGACTCCGCCTTATGGTAGACTATGCCGCAAAGGAAAAGGTTGTGCTTCTTCACGAAAACGAAAAGGGAATTTACGGTGAAAATGACGAGCGATGTTTAGATATCCTTTCTTCCATCAATTCCCCTTATTTCAAGGCAGTTTTCGATCCTGCAAACTTCGTGCAGCCACACGTTGATACAAAGAAGGCTTTTGCCCTTCTTAAAGACTATGTAACCTATATGCACATAAAGGATGCAAAGGAAGACGGCAGTGTTGTTCCTGCAGGATATGGCGAGGGAAATGTTTCCTGGATACTGGGCGAGCTTGAAAAGATGGGCTATTACGGCTTCTTAAGCTTAGAGCCCCACCTTGGTGCATTTACGGGACTTTCCGACATTGACGACACCGCAAACGAAACGGTAAGTAAAGAAAAGAGCGATGAAGCCAAATTTTCTCTTGCTTATGAATCACTTAAAAACGCTTTGAAGGAGGCAGGACACAATATGAATAAGGTAAAAATGGGTATTATCGGCTTTGGTAATATGGGCATGCAGCACGCAAGAAATATTTCCGAAGGCAGAGTTCCCAAGATGGAGCTTGCGGCAATCTGCGATATAGACCCGGAAAAGGCTGCCAAGGCAAAGTCAGACTATAACGTTCCCACATTTACGGATGCCGAGGAAATGATGAAATCCGGCCTTTGCGATTCAGTTTTAATCGCAATCCCCCACTATGACCACTCTCCCTATGCGATTATGGCGTTTAACTACGGCTTGAACGTACTTACGGAAAAGCCCGCAGGCGTTCACACCAAGCAGGTACTGGAAATGAACGAGGCTGCAAAAAAGAGCGGCAAGGTTTTCGGAATTATGTTCAATCAGAGAACCAACCCCATGTATCAGAAGCTTCGTGAAATGATAAAATCCGGTGAGCTTGGTCACATCAAAAGAATTTCCTGGATAGTTACCGACTGGTACCGTTCCAATGCGTATCACAAGAGTGCAACCTGGCGTTCAACCTGGGATAAAGAAGGCGGCGGAACACTTGTTAATCAGAACCCCCATCAGCTTGACCTGTGGCAGTGGATGTTCGGTATGCCCGATACAGTTTATGCAGACTGCTCCTTCGGTAAGTATCACGATATTGATGTTGACGACGAGGTTACTGCATACCTTACATATAAAAACGGCACAACCGGTACATATATAACCTCCACAGCCGAGGCTCCCGGTACAAACCGCCTTGAAATTGCCTGCGATGCCGGTAAAATCGTTATCGAAAGCGGAAAAATGATATTTAAGAAATTAAAGCAGGCAGAACCCGAATTTGATAAGACAAACACCGTTCCCTTCGCCTGCCCCGAATACCAGGATGTTCTTATGGATGTTTCCGGAAGCGGACCTCAGCACGTCGGTATCTTAAACGACTATGCAGAAGCTGTTCTTAACGGTACTCCCTTGCTTGCTCCCGGCGAGGAGGGCATAAACGGAGTTACCCTTGCAAGCGCAATGTATTTATCCACCTGGAGAGGCGTCGAAACCATCGACCTCAATAACTTCCCCCATCAGGAATTTTATGAGAGACTGATGGAAAAGGCAGCCAATGCCAAAGAAAAGAAAGGCGTTAAGAGCCAGACCGTTGACATTGACGGCACATATTGATGGGAGGAATTAAAATGGATAAAAGAATAGGCGCACAGTTATATACCTTAAGAGATTTC
>JAZSAR010000061.1:0-5619 GCA_045601965.1 Clostridia bacterium | reverse complement strand
ATCCGCCCACTTGAATTCGAGGTCTGTTACTGTTTCTCCAAGGAGCTCTCTCGGAATCGCAACGGTAAAGCGCTTGTCTGTAATTTCCGATTCTGCCCCTGCTATGCTCTTCCAGATTCCGTTTTCAAATTTTGCAAGAGTTCCTGTCGAAAGCACGTTATAAGAAAAGTCATAGCCTTCCCATCCTGTTGCGCGGTTTCTGTCTATATCGATATAAAGGTGCATAAAGCAGTTATTCTTTTCGATTTTTTCCTCGCAAACTGCGGTGAAATAAAGTTTTTCCGCACTTCTTGCCACCTTTGCACTCTTTATGAGGTTTCCGATTTTTGTGGTGTAGTGATAATGCTTTCCGGTTTCTTCGTTTACCATTCCTTCGTGGTCACGCTCATAGCCTTCAACCACATTAAGATATTCGGGGGTAACATTTTTCCACTGTTCGTCGCCACCCGAAATGTCAATCTCTGTTTCTGCAGATGCTAAAGGTGCGGGACGAACACCCTTATACTTTCTTACGAAATCGCAGAAGAGCATATAATAGTCGTCTCGGAGAGCACCTCCGGCAGGCTCAATATCACGGCTGTTTTCCTCGTCAAAGGTATCAACAAAGGCATTTACAAAGCCGTTGTAGGACGCCATTCTTGCCGCAGACCACTCGTTCCAGCCGTCCACCATTACAATCATGGGGTCTTCTTCAAGCACGCGGGATGCCTGCTCCTTGAAGAAATATCCCTGATTTTTAGCTTCCGGTCTGTAGTCTTCGCCGAAGGCTTCGGTGTAGCTTCTTCCCTTGGTGTAGGGATCAGAAAATACGCCTGTTTTCTCATACTCATATTCATAGGAGTGGTTTATGCCGGTACCGAGGCTTACACACTCGGTTCTTTCGGCGTTTTTAGATGTTTTCCATCTCGTCTGAGGATAGTTCTGAAGCCACTGCCAGCCTACCGCAATACCCTCATCCCCGGTGTCACGCTCCGCATTGCGGCGCCAGGTGAAGTTTTCCGCAATATCGGAAAGCACTCTGTTTGTTTCAATATCCTTACCCTTGCCGTACTGTTCATAGGCATTCCTGGGATTGCCGCCGTAATAGAGGGGCTTTCCTTCCCATTCGTACCAGAGGTCACGGTATCTGGGATTTTCAATGATGTTATGATAAATCGCCCTGAAGCCGTAGCGTGTATCCGTTGACCAGGAGAAAATTTCAGGCACATTAACGCCCGACGCTTTTGCATCGGCAAAGGCTTCAAACATCATAACCGTTGCGGGAATGAACGCGATTGTTGAGTTTGACATATCTAAAAATACCGCATCAACCCCTGCATTTGCCAGCATTTCTGCGTGACGGCGGTATGTGAAATAGTCATAGCTGTTATAAAAGCCGAAAAGCGGCTCTCCCCAGAAATATCTTACATCGGTGCCCCAGCCGCTGTGGGCGTGGTCGTCCTTCGCCTCGGGATATTTTGCAAGTATTTCCGAAGTTATTTTTGCAGTTTCGCGATTTGTGGGGAAGGCGTTCCAGTAAAACATAGCCACCTCGTGAAGCCCTTCCTTCACTTCGCCCGCTTCCTCATAATCGGCTAATTTTCTGCCGAGGGCATCGGTACCTGCCCAGGTGTCGGCATAATTGTCGACAATCGCGCTGTCGGGCACTATCCCTTCCTTTTCCACCTTCCCGGTAGAAAGAATAACGGTTTTTATCACGTTATCGGAAAATTCGCCGTAGGTGGATTTTATATATAAATTATGAAAACCTGTTACCTCTTTTATATTGGCAGAAAATGTTCCGTCCACGGTGTTATGCTCGTTGAAAAGCACATAGCCAAGGCAGTCGCCCGTTTCGGGATCGTCTATACGAAGCTGATATGCATCACCGTTTTCAACGGAGTGCACAATAGAGTCTCCCTTTATGGTTATGGACTTTATGTCGGTGAGGTTTACATTTTCAAACATAATGTAGTCACCGACGGAAATTGCAGTTACGCCCTCAGAGGTCTTATTCACATTGTGAAGTACAGTCGCCTCTGTCGCATAAAGCGTGGTTTCTTCCGCCATAACATAGGTGCAGGAAAGCATCATAGCAAGCGAAAGTAAAATTGAAACGATTTTTTTCATATTTCATTCCTCCTTTTTCACAGTATAACATAAAATATCAGACTTGTAAATGGACAACAACAACAAAACTTGCACAAAAGCGACCTTTCGAAAAAACGAATGTACGTTATTGTGCAAAAAAGCAGCGGCACTTAAAGTAGTGCCGCTGCTTTATGATACATCAATCTTAATAGTTTGTAATGGTAATTGTCTGTGTTGCGCCGTCCCATGCTACGTTATAGCCGAGATGCTCGGAAACGAAACGAAGAGGGATAAAGGTTCTTCCCTCAACGATTCTGGGAGGCTCGTTTAATGTATAACGGATTCTTCCGTAGCGACCGCCCGTAACGAAAACCAGCTTGTTCCATATCTGAAGCTCAATTTTCATTGCGGAGGTATCAACCGTTACCATCTGGATGTCCCCGTCCCAGGAAATGGTTGCTCCCATTTCCTCTAAAAGTCCTCTTAAGGGGATTAAGGTATAGCCGCCGTCGATATAAGGTGCTACATCAAGTGTTACGGTTCTGGGTGCAGCCGTTCCCTTTGAGATTATGATATCCTTTGAGCCTATTCTGAGCTCATACTTTATCCTGTTTTCCTTTTCAAGCTCCTTTGCCGCAGCTCTGTCCTGATAAACCTTTATTTCGGCGCAGGATGCACGCTCTGCAAAGTGACCGCTTATTTCAAACTGGATATAACGTGCCTTTACAGCCTTGCTAAGCGTTACTCTCTTTGTATCAAGGCTCTTTTCAAAGGAAAGTCCGTCTGCTACCATATCAAAGTTTTCACCGTCAAGACTTGACCAGATGGAAAAGTTAGTCCATGTTCCGTGAAAATCCGCTGACTGGCGGGGTGTTATGTCAAAATCGGTTACGGCATAGGTTCCGCCAAGGTCAAGCTCCAGCACAACGGGCTCCTTTGTTGCCTCGGTCTGCCAGAAGTTTTTATCTGTTCCGTCAAGCACTCTGTCGGGGGTATTTCCGCCCCAGGAGGTGTCTTCGCAGGATGCGGAGATTTTACTGCTCGGAACTTCTATAATACCGTGGCTGTCGCTGTATTCCATATATTCCTTAGCCGGAACTGTGGGCGCACCGTCAAGTGCTGCAAGAAGGTTGAGCTCTGCGCAGGTTCCGTAGCCGCCGGAGGATTCCACAAAGCGGAAACGGAATTCCTTTACCGGAATATTTGCCGCAAAGGTAACTGTTCTTGTTCCTGCGGTTGATGACATTTCGCCGCTGTTAAGCATAACCCATTCTTCGCCAACCTTGGCGTAGGTTTCATACTTTGTGCAGCTTCCTGAGCCACCGCCCGGTCTTGTAGTGTAGGAAAAGCCGTAGATAAGCGTTTCCTCGGGAAGTGTTATGTCAATGTCGTGGGGAGGTGCATCACGGTAGGTGATGGTTGTTCCCGAGTTTTCATAATAGGAATGCCAGTAGGTGTCGGGGTTTTCGTCAATTATAAATCTCTTATATGCACGGCTTTCGTTAATGGTTGAGTAAACCTCAACCTCCCACGCCTCGTGATTACCGAGGGTTTCAAGAACGGGAAGCCATATTTTTGCTTCAACCTCTTCAGCAAAGGAAGGAATCATTATGAGGCAGGAAAGCATTATAACTGAAAGGATTAAAGATATTAATTTTTTCATATTCGTTTCTCCTTTCTTATAAAAGCTCTGCCGCTTTTGCGACAGCGGAAGCATATGCTCCGTAGTGTGCCACTGTCCATATTCCGTTTTCTCCCTTTACTTCCCATCCGAATACGTCGGAGAAGTAGGAAAGTGGAATGTAGCAAAGACCGTTAATAACCTTTACAGGGTTTGTAAGGGTTGCGGCACGACCGTTAATTCTTACTTCGTTTGTGCCAAGTACGGTGTAAGACCATACATAATCGGTGATTTCGAAGTTTTCAAGACCGTGGCTGCTTAAGTGAAGCATATTCTTTTCGGGATAGAATTCATACTTTGTTTCGCCATAGCCCAAAATCTCTTCTGCCACAATTACGGGAATGTATAACATTCCGTTTTCAACAACGGTTGTAATTCTTGTATCAGGCTCGTAAACGTACATTTCACCGCCGTTTACATTCATACGGTTGTGATTTTCTTTAAGCACTGTTGTATCGTACAAGTTATCGCGTGTTGTCGTATCTAAGCTCTTTTGCTCGATTTCGGTATAGAGATAGTTGAATCTTCCGTTCGGTGCCACGCTTCCGTGTTCGTAGAAGAGAAGAAGGTCGCCGTTTTCTGCTACGTTGTCAGCCCACTTGAATTCAAGGTCAACTTTTCCTGTCTCCCCGATCAATGCTCTCGGAACGGAAACTGTTATTCTCTTACCTTTTATAGCTTCTTCTGTTCCTGTAAGTGCAACCCAGGCACCGTTTTCATATTTTGCAAATGTACCTATGCCGAGCACGTTGTAGGAATAGTCATAGCCTTCCCAGCCCGTTGCACGGTTACGGTCAACGTCGATGTAAAGGTGCATAAAGGAATCGTTTTTAACAATATCCTTTTCGCAAACTGCAGTAAAGTAAAGCTTTTCCGCATCACGAGCCACCTTTGCGCTCTTTATAAGGTTTGAAATTTTTGTGGTGTAGTGGAAATGCTCGCCTGTTTCGGGGTTTATGCTTCCCTCGTGGTCACGCTCATAGCCTTCAACCACATTTAAGAATTCGGGGCCAACAGAAGCCCACTGTTCATCCCCTGCCGCAAGGTCAATTACCGTTTCAGCAGTTGCAAGCGGTGCGGGACGAACGCCCTTATATTTTCTGCAGAAATCTACGAGGAGCATATAATAGTCGTCACGGAGAGCGCCGCGGCTGGGCTCAAAGTCACGGCTGTTTTCCTCGTCGTAGGTATCAACGAAAGCATTGGTGAAGCCTGAATATTCGGCATTTCTTCCTGCTGTCCATTCATTCCATCCGTCGATGATAACAATCATAGGATCTTCTTCAAATACACGGGAAGCCTGCTCTTTAAAGAAATAACCCTGGTTTTTAGCATCGGGCCTGTAGTCTTCGCCGAAGGCTTCGGTGTAGCTTCTGCCCTTAACATAGGGATCGGAGAATACGCCGGTCTTTTCATATTCAAATACATAAGAGTGGTTGATGCCTGTACCGAGTGTCATAGCCTCTGTTCTTTCGGCATCAGCACTTGTTTTCCACTTTGTCTGGGGATAGTTCTGAAGCCACTGCCAGTTGATGCCATAGGCTTCTTCTCCTATGTTTCTTGCCCCATTTCCTCTGTGGGTGGAGTTATCTAAAATATCCTTAAGCACTCTTATCGTTTCTGTGTCAGCTTCTTTCAATGCCTTTTCATAAGCACCCTTGGGATTTCCACCGATCATAAGGAGTTTTCCGTCCCATTCATACCATATATCGCGGAATCTGGGATTTGAAAGTATGTTATGGTAAAGTGCGCGGAAGCCCATATCGGTGTTGGTTGACCAGGTGTATATCTCGGGGATATTTACACCCGCTTCCTTTGCATCCGCAAAGGCTTCAAATATTAAAACAGATGTGGGAACAAATGCCCAT
>JAZSAR010000060.1:0-9003 GCA_045601965.1 Clostridia bacterium | reverse complement strand
CCATGCAGATACATCGCCTGTTATATCAATTGTCTTTTCGCTTCCTGCCACAGGCACCGGGCGCACACCTTTATATTTTCTTACAAAGTCAACAAGTAGGTTGTAATAGTCATCCTTAAGCGCACCGTTTGTTGGTTCCATGTCACGGCTGTTTTCATCATCGAAGGTGTCAACAAAGGCGTTTTCATAGTTTCCGTAAATCTTGTTACGGATTGCAGTCCATTCATTCCACCCGTCGATATAACAGAAGGCAGGATCTATATCTAAAATCTGTGCAGCCTGCTCACGCATAAAGATAGCGCTTCTTGCATTATTGGGGCTGTAATCTTCGCCGAAGGCTTCAGAATATCCCCTTCCTTTGGTATCAAAATTCGACATTATGCCGACCTCGTTATATCCGTAAATATAAGAGTGGTTGATTGCCGTACCGAGTGTCATAGACTCAACTCTTCCATCAGCTCTGTCGGTTCTTCCCCAATGGTGGAGAGGATAGTTTTCAAGCCATTGCCACTGTGGATCCGGCACGTCATCGCTGATGCCAAATTCACGGCTTCCGTTTGTTCGTATGTTTACATTATCAAATATTTCCGTAAGCAAGGCTATAAGCTCGGGATCCTTCTCCTTTTTAGCCTCATGCATAACCGCGTCTCTTCCGGGAGAGCACACAAGCGGTTTTCCCTCCCACATAAACACAAGGTCGGAATAGGATTCATTTTTAATTACATTAAAGTAAAATGCCGAAAGAGAATCAAAGGCATACCTTGCATTGAATATGTAGCAGGAAACCTTCGGAGCATCAATCCCGTCCTCTCTTGCATCGTGAAATGCCGAAAGAAGAACATTCTGAGGGCCGACAAAAGTCATATCATTATTGGTGTAATCAAGAAAAATTGCATCTATTCCTGCATTGGCAAGCCACTGGGCGTGACGGCGATATACCCAGTATTCATAGGAGGAGTAATAGCCAAGAAGAGGCTCTGCCCAGTAATATACGCCATTTTTGTCCCAGGCTTCATGCTCATAATCGTCCTTTGAATCGGGATATTTCTTTATTATTTCAGCAGGAATATGGGGATTTACATCACTGCGCTCAAACCAGTTCCAGTACATTATACCCGCAACGTGTTCACCCTCTTTTACGGGCCCTGCTTCTTCAAAGGAAGCAACTTTTCGTCCAAGGTCGTCGGTTGCCGCCCAGGTATCTGAATAGTTATCTATAATATTTTCATCAGGCACAGGCAGAATTTCAGGAGTATAGCTTTCCTTATTGAAGGTAATGCTCTTTATTTTAACATAATTATCGTGAGCATAGGTTGAGGTTAAATAAATATCGTGTACACCTGATATTTCCTTAATGTTGGCTGTAAACTTACTTTTTTCGGCGTGGTTAACCAAAACATATCCTAAAATTTCTCCTTCGGGATCATCCGCCTTAACCTTTACGGCATCGCCGTTGGAACCATAAGGCAACAAGCAGGACGCTTCAATTGTAACAGATTTTATCCCGGTCATATCAATGCTCTTAAAGCCTAAATATGCCTTATCTTCAATTATGGCATAGCCGTCCTGATTAAAGCGCGCTGTTCCCCTGTCTTCTGCATCCGTTACATTTTTGGTAAGTCCTTCTGCATTTATATTAAATGCAAAAAGCGATGCTGTAAGACAAAGAATTGTGAGTAATGCAAGTATTTTTTTCATCGCCATAAAACATCCTTCCCTCATAGCTGTTTTATCACATCCGTGATATTATCACGGTGTAATATTATGTTTTTTTCATTATACTATCACGAAAAAAAAAAGTCAATATCTATTTTTAAATTATGACACAATTTAATAAATTTCAAAATAAGTAAAACGGCAATTCTTGCACAAACTAAGCCTTAAGAATAACAAAAGAGGCTTGTCGATGAAACCACCGACAAGCCTCTTTATTACTTTGTTATTGTAATTTCCCTTGTTTCGCCGTTCCATTCTACCTTGTAGCCAAGGTTTTCTGATACGAAACGAAGCGGAATAAAGGTTCTTCCGTCGTAAATTCTGGGAGGTGCAATCAAGGTATATCTCACCTTATCGTACTTTGCAGGATCACCGTCAGATACATACACACGATCATCCCATATTCTCATTGTTATGGTGATTTTACCTTTTCCGTCTTCTTTGGTTATGCCTATCTCCTGCTTTTCGCCGTCCCAGGTAATAGTTGCTCCCATTTGTTCAAGAAGAACACGAAGAGGAATAAATGTGATATCGCTCTTTATAAAGGGCGCAACATCGCTTGTTACAGTGTAAGCTTCTCCTGCCTTTTCGGCTAAAATTTCATTTTTACCGATGGTAAGAACATACTTTTCACTTTCTGACTTTATGAAGCTTTCCTGTCCTTCCTTGCTTCTGTAAACGGAAATTTCGGATGCTGATATACTGTCTCCCATTCCTGAATAAACAGTAATTTCAACATACTTTGCCTTTGCGGGAGCAGGAAGATATATAATCTGCTCGCGAAGAGCCTTTTCCATCTTTCCTCCGCTTAAGGCAAGGTCATAGTTTTCACCGTCAGTGCTTACCGCTATGTCAAAATCCTCCCACAAACCGCTGAATGCATACTGTCTTAAGGGGAATACGGAAATTGCTGCAATTTCTGTTTCGGTAGGAAGTGTGATTTTTATGGTGTCGCCCTTCTTACCTGTCCAGTTTGTTGTATAAATTCCGTCATTAAGCTTCTTTATCTGCTCGCCCGCAGCATCTTCAATAACTGCATTTTCAATTTCGTGTATTCTTACGCCTTCGTATGCGGAAGCTTCCACGGTTTTAAGGTTTTCGTCGGCCGCGAAGAAATTCACTTCCGCCATCATTCCATAGCCTGCAGGAGTTTCCTTTATCACAACCTTCAATCGCTTGGTGATAACATTTGCATGGAATGCTACATACATATCTCTTTCGGTTTTATCACCTGTATATTCGCCGATGTGATAAAATTCTCCTGTATCATCGCCGGATACATAAACATCATATAAAGTCGGTCTTCCTCCGACAGAATCCTGACGGGGTGTCATAACGAAGCCCGAAAGTGCCACGGCCTCTTTTGCCGTAAAGAGCATATCGTGGGGAGGCTCTACCTTGCTTGTAATTGTGGAGCCTTCGTTGGTGTAATCAGAATGCCAGTAGCTTTTCTTGTTGCCGTCAAGCGCTCTGTCAAGTTGCTGCCCTTCCTTTGCATTGGAGGCAACCGCTGTCCAGTTTTTCTGAGGAACTACTTTAACATTTCCGAAGTAGGTATTTTCACTGCCTGCACTAAGAGATGCCATAGCGCTGCCTTCCGGAACAACGCCGCCCTGACCTTGTCTGAAATCAACTTCACCCGCTGTAGCAAAGCCACCGTTACTTACGGTAATTTCAATTACAATTTTCTTTGCAAGGAAAGTTTTTCCGAGGTCTATATAAGCATCGTTTTTATCCTCTGCATTTATAGTTCCGCTTTTTATCAAAACGGGAGTTTTATCATCATTTTCTGCTGCATAGATGTTATATTCTTCCCATCTTCCTGTTGCAAGGTCCTGACGTGGTGAGTATACGATGGCAGAAATATCTCTTGTCACAGGGAAAGTAAAGGTAAGTCTGAAAGGTGCTTCATCACGGCTTACAATGGTGCTGCCTTCCGCAGTATAAGCAGAATGCCAGTAGGAATTTCTGTCTCCGTCAATAAGCTTTTTAAGAGAATCGTCTGCTCCGCTTCCCGCAATTACCCACTTTGCCTTGTTTGCACCTTCGTCTGTTGCCTTTTCAGGTTCACCTAAATCAGCTGCGCCTGCATAGTTTTCGGGAGAAACTGTATCAACGCCGTCCTTCGGCTTTACAAATATCATTTCCGCGCAGGTTCCATAGCTTGCCGAGCTTTCAACAATTTCATACTTAACTCTTTTAACTTCGATATTCTTTGAAAATTCAGCCACCTTATCTGAGGCATCGTCTGTTGCCGCACCTTTATAAATAAGCACATAGTCGGATGAGTCGCTGCTCGATGCATAGATATTATACTTTGTGGCACGTCCCACATTCATATCCTGACGGGGTACATAAACAACGCCCGATATTGCAGTGGATGCCGGGAAGGTGTATTCCATTGTGAAAGGAGGAAGTCCTTTTGTATCTCCGTCCTTTCTTACGTAACTGTGCCAATAAGTGCTCTTGTCGCCGTCGATAGTGTTTTCAGCCTTGTAGAAGTTATCCGTAACAACGCTGGAAACCGAAACCTTAACACCCGCAAGATCAATACCGTCAAAATTCTTCTTAAGATCCACACCGTTAACGGTAAATTCCTTTATAGGCTCACCGTCGGGCTTAACACCGCCGCTTCCTTTTAAGAAGCCAAGCTCTGCTGCAGTGCCGTATTTTCCTTCACTGGCAAAAATTTCAAGAACTGCAACCTTTGCCCTGTAGGTTTTCTCAAAGTTTGCGACATATTCTGTCTTATAGCCTATTGCAATATAGCCCGTGTGCACGGCAACGGGTGTGTCTGTTTCATTTTCTGCAAGATACATTGTGTAGCCGTGGATTCTTCCAAGCTGCATATCCTGTCGGGGTGTGTAACAAAAGCCGGATATATCACGCACATCGGGGAATTTCACGGTAATTCTGTAGGGAGCCTCGTGGCGGGCTGTGATTACGCCGTTTTCAGCCTCATAGTACGAGTGCCAGTAGGTGTTTATATCGCCGTCTATTATATTTTTCACAGAATTCTGATAGGATTCGCCGGTAACTTCCCAGGAAGCTTTATCGGTATATTCATTATCTGCCGCAAGGGACATAAATGTTCCCGTTGCAAGGGTAATAGCAAGTAAACAAGCTAATATTTTCTTCATTTCAAGTCCCCTCCTTTAGTTTAAGTAAGTTGCCGCAGCTTCTGCAGCCGCTGTATTTATATCCGCTCTTGACAAAGCAACAGCTCCGTTTGAAAGTGTTACTGTCTTAAAGCCGAAGCATTCTGTAAGTAAGCTTACGGGAATTAATATATATCCGTTATCATCAATTATTGTATTTGAAAGATTTGTATACTTTCCGTTTACGTGAGCAAAATTCTCTCCCACTCTTGCATAGATGAGCATATCGTTTACGATTGTTTCGTTTTCAAGGCCGTGGTTTTTAAGAAGTACCATTTTTTCTTCCGCATCCATATAAACCTTGGATACGCCGTAGCCTAAAATTTCCTCAACGGCTGTCATGGGAAGATAAATTGTGCCGTTAACATCCTTTGCACAAATTCTTGTATCGGGCTCATAAACGTTCATTACAGCACCCGATACCGCCATTTTGGCAGAACCTGCCTCTATAACGGTTGTGCCGGAAAGCGCCGCTCTTTCTGCCGCTGTCATCGTCTTTAAGTCAAATGTTGTGTAAAGGTAGTTAAAGCGACCTGCGGGTGCAACAACGCCGTGCTCGTAAAATCTTAAGATGTCGCCGTTTTCCTCCGCTGCATCTGCCCACTTGAATTCAAACTGAGCATAATCTCCGCCTATCAGACTCTTGGGAAGTGCAATCTGAAGTATGTTACCCTTTACTGTGTAGGTTGCCTTGCCAACTTCGTTCCAGTTATATCCGCCTGCATTGGCTGAAACTGCTCCCATAGCATTTAAGTTAAGAGCATAGTCATATCCTTCCCAGCCTGTTGCATGATTACGGTCGGTATTAAGATAAAGATGGAAGCTCTTACCTTCGTTTATCTTTATATCCTCCAATGTTTCGGCATAGAAATAGTAGTTAGCCGCATCGCGTGCAACCTTTGACTTTATAATGCTGTTTTCAACTGTGTTGGTATAGTCATTTCCGTGCTGATCAAGAGAATTTCGCTTATAGTCAATCTTGTCGTTTCTGTATTCAGGTGAAACGGATGCCCATGCCGATGCATCGCCGTTTATGTCGATTGTAATTTCAGCAGATGCTGTATCAACCTTTCTTACGCCCTTATATTTTCTTATAAAGTCGCAAAGCAGGTTATAATAATCGTCCCGAAGCACGCCCTTTACGGGTTCAATGTCACGGCTGTTTTCAGAGTCATAAAGATCAACAAAGCCGTTTGCCCATTTGCCTTCATAGTTATTCTGACGGTTTGTCTTAAATTCGTTCCAGCCGTCAATCATTATAAAGGTAGGATCGATGGAAAGAGCACGGGAAATCTGCTCCTTGAAGAAATAGCCCTCGTTTTTGGCAATGGGACGGTAATCTTCACCGAAGCCCTCGGTGTAGCCTCTGCCCTTGGCATAGGGATCTGAGAAGCACCATGTGCCGCTTCCGACATAGGAGTGGTTTCTCGCAATACCGGCTGTGGTAAATTCCACTCTTCCGTCTCTTTCTCCTCTTGCCTTCTGGGGATAGTCCTCAAGCCATTCCCAATCGTTGGCGTGGTCACGGTTAGAGAAGTGTTCCTTTACCTTAGCCATAAGATACTTATCTTCTGTTGAGCAGGTTGCAGAATCAATGGCGTTTTCTATTTCACCGAAGATTAATGGCTTTCCGTCACGGTAATACCAAATGTCGGAATAATCATCCTCAACAAAGAAATTAAGATAATATGCCTTTGCCTGCTTTATTGCCCAATCCCAGTAGTTTGATGTATATCCGGAAATTCTGGGAATGTCAACGCCCGCTTCCTTGGCATCACGGAAAGCCTCCGCCATAACCTTGGTCTGCTTCAAGAAAATATAGTCTGCATTGGACCAGTCGAAGAACAGTGCGTCAACCCCGGCGTTTGCAAGCATTTCTGCCTGACGGCGGTAAACCCAGTAATCCTCGCTTCCGTAAAAACCGAAAATCGGTTCATCCCAGTAAAGCACGCTCGCTCTGTTTCCCAGCGCCCACGCCGAATTATAATAGTCATCCTTTGCCTCGGGATGCGCCTTTATTACATCCTCAATAATAAAGGCATCCGCTCTATCATATGCACTGTGCCATGTCCAGTAAAGCATACCGATTTCTCTTTCGCCTTCTTTAACTTCTCCCGCCTCTTCATAGCCTGCCACAGCTCTTCCGAGAGCATCTGTTGCAACCCAGGTATCGGAGAAATTGTCAACTATTTTGTCGTCGGAAACAAATCTTGTTTCCGCTCTTTTATACTCTTCCTTTGAAAGTGTAAGGCTCTTTATATAAACCTTGTAGTTTTCATATTCGTCAAGACCGTAGCATGAATATACGTAAAGATCGTGAGCACCCGATATTTCCTTATCAACGGGAGCTGAGAAGGTGGTCTTTTTATCATCGCCCACGGTGATAACGCCAAGCACTTCTCCTGTTTTGGGATTGTCGGCACGAACCATAAATGCGTCGCCGTTTCTTCCTCCGCCCCAGAATGCATTCAGATGAAGCGACTTGACTCCCGTCAAATCTACATTCTTAAAGCAGATGTAGCCTCCTGCGGGCATCCACGATCCGCTTCCGGAGATTACCTCCTTTTCACTCAGCTCTGCACTTATAGTCTCAACCTTAAGCACAGTCTCTCCTGCAGCCATTATTCCGACTATCTGTAAAGTCAGAATTAATGTAAGCAGGATGCAAACAAACTTTTTCATAATTTTATTCCTCCTTTTTTAATGTCTGTTATTATTTTACCACAAAAAAATGTCCTTTTCAAGGACGAAAGGACATTTTTCAGGTACTTTTAGTCACAAACGTAAATTATATCCTCAATGGGATTTTCTATGTTGTCAAGACGAAGCAGTATTCCGCTTGATGCATTGATGCACAGGCCGATAGTATCGGTTCCTTCGTTTATAAGATGCTGAAGGCCGTCAACGCCCGATACCTCATATATTCTCATCTTTTCTTTAAGCTTGATGCTGAAGGTGTTTCCAACATTATAGTCTCGGTTGAGAATATAGATATACTTATTTCCGTAGTCATCTCTGAATGTACCCACAGAGCATCTTTTGGGAAGATGTGTCATATCAAAAATATCGGATGCGCCGATATCCTCCCTGAAGTGGGTGTTGAAATATTCGTCTTCTTTAAGCACTTCGTCACTGTGGTATATATGCTCACTTGTCAAAGCCATAAAGGTTTTACCGAGCTGTTCCGCTTCTCCTAAGGCCTCTTTTATTGTATCGTAGAAATATTCCTTTTCTCCCTCAAAGGAAAGCATTTTACGGGGTTCATCATATCCGTCGGGCCCGCAGCCGCAGCCCGTAGCACCGTATACCTGAAGCGCCTTTGCGCCGTACATAAGGGCATAGAAAATCTGAAGGCGAATCTGTCCCTTTTCAAGGAGCTGGGGATAGTTTTTATGGGTTCTTATTGCAGACCAGTAAAACCAGAATGGTGTATTTCTCTTAAGTGACTCTTCCCTTGCAACGCCCAAATCCTTCCACAAAAGGGAATTGTCAAGCTGCTCCTCCGTGTTTGCGTTTACGGGCGGCGCGCCGTAGGGATAGTGGTCAAAGCACACAACGGGAGGCTTAACTTCATCAAGGAATTTTTTCACATAGTAAGGATATAAATTATTCTTCCAGTTGTATTTCGGATTGTACCAGGGATTGTAAATTGCAAGATTAAGCTTTCCCGGAGCATGCTTGAAAAACCAGTCCGTCTGCTCTGCAGCAGAAGCAATATCCTCATCCTCCCAGGGCTCATCCCATATGTAATAGCCCTTTACGCAGGGCTCATCCCCGTAAAGCTTTATAACATTTATAACATCCTCTTCCGTGGTTTTAAGGCGGGGCTTACACTGAAAGCCTCCGAAAAGGTCTAAGTTCTGCACAATTAAGTCAAGCCCCTCTTCGTTGCAGACCTTTATTGCCTTGGGGATTGTGTCGGGATGTGTCCAGCCAAGCTCAATCTGATTAAGGTGCGCTTCCTTTAAGTTTTTGATTATTCTTTCGGTAGCTTCATAGCTTATATCGTCGTTGCTTTTTCCCGCAACCTTAAAAGTAGAAATGATAAATTTATCCTGGCGATAGTCTCTTAACGGATTTCCTAAAGGTGCATAGGTAAGTTTTTTTGTCATAGCATTTCCCTCCCTTT
>JAZSAR010000059.1:0-9826 GCA_045601965.1 Clostridia bacterium | reverse complement strand
ATGAAGAAGCGTCTTCCTACAGAGAGCTTGATAAATATCCGACTTATATAGAATGTGGTGATAGAGTTTTGATTCGCACTACTGATATTAAAGATTTTAAGCTCAATTTTACAGAGTTATCATTACAGGTCGGAGAAACTTATGAATTTCTCCATGCCCGTATAACGGCTTCAAGACTTTCGGAAGTTGATGTGGAATGGTCATCTTCGGATGAATCTGTTGCTACGGTCAGCGATAAAGGACTGACAGGATATGTTTTTGCACGAAAGGCCGGAACTGCCTATATAACGGCACAGGTGCAGGAAAAAGGCAAAACTATGTATGCACATTGTAAGGTCATCGTTGAATAAGATGGCTGAAAAGTGAAAATCAGAGAGGAAAATGAAAAATGAATGTATTTATGGAAAGGTTTATAAAGAGACTTACCAAAGGACTTTTGGTAGGAGCAGCTTTTGTATTGCTCGTACTTGTTTCACCGCTTATAATGCACGAAAATCCCTTAGCAGCAATACCGTGGTATCTGGTTCCGGTTGTTCTTATAGTTACTGTTCTGTACGGAACAGGATGGTATTTCGGCTTTGCAATGTTAAAGAGAGTATTGAGGAAATTTTTGCGCATAAACCGTGATGCCTCCATTATGCAGGCAATTGCGGGAAGAGGTTTTATAATGGGGCTTATCATGGGCTTAATCTGCCTTACAGCAGGATGTTTCCTTACGTTTATTATCGGAAATGTATTTATGATTATGGATTTTATCAGAGCAAAGCAGGGAAAACCTGCGGTATCTGAAAAATATAAGTTTGATTCGGATCTCGAATATGACAGCTGGGCTGAGGACATTGCTATCGTAAGAACTGCGGTTGAATACAACGAAGTGATAAACGGAGCCGATGCATCAATACATATGGAAAATGAAAGAAATTTGGATAAAATAGAAAAAGGCAACAGAGGAACTGTCACGACATTGGTTGACGAAAACGGCAAAAAGAAAATCAGAAAAACAGATATATATTGATAGCGGAGGACTGAATTGTGAAAAACGCAAAGGTAACACTTGGTATAGTTTGTCTGGTTATTGTGGCTATGATTGCCTGGGGAACTGTATCTGCATTAATCGGTTATGTCGATATCAAGCCTGAAAAACAGGCGATGGCTGAAGAAAAAACAGAAGCAATTTCTGAAGATATAATGGATGAGGCGGCAGATGAAATTGTAGAAGATAAAGAAGAGAAAAAAAATGCTGAGGCTGAAGAAAATGCTTCTGAGGAAAATGCCGGAGAGGAATCAAAGGAAGAAATTACAGAGGAGACGGAAGAGGCTCAGGAAGAGACTGTAATTGTGGAAGAACAGCCCGAGGAAGAACATTTCGAAGAAGATAAAGTATCTGCACCGTCATCTGAAGCAGAAGAAATTGTGGAAGATGAAGATAAGGACAAAGAATGGAAAGCGCTATATAAAGAATTGCTGCTTGAAAGTGAGAGGAAACTAAACGCAGACTATCAGTGTGTTAAGTCTGTGGTACTTGAAGACTTTAATAAAGACGGAGTTCCTGAAATCATAGTATCAGGACATGTGGCAAGCGCAGCATATAACTTTGGCATATATCAGATAATAGACGGTAAGGTGGAACCAATATATGTAAGCGGAGATGTTAACTGCGGATTTTACTCGAACTTTGG
Source organism: Clostridia bacterium (assembly GCA_045601965.1). GTDB lineage: Bacteria > Bacillota > Clostridia > CAKSNL01 > HGM11501 > HGM11501. Next base: position 8,147 of record JAZSAR010000059.1, on the reverse strand, counting down.
TGCTAACTGGTTTATGATGATGATAAACAGCAAAACCGGAGAAGTAGCTTATAGAATAGATGCCGGAAATGGATCAGATGAGGACTCATTTGATGGAATATATTTTATAAGAGCTGATGAGGCAGGAAAAATATATATAACAGAAGAATTTTACAGTGATGAGTATTGGGTGGAAGGCGAAAGCAATGTATATATGGTAAGGGGGCAAACAGTTACAGAAGAAGAATATGAAGCTGAGAGAGAACTGTTCTTCGATACATGGTACGAAATAAATTCTCCATTACATATTATGGGAACTCCTGATGTTATGTATAAAAAATATGGCTATGAAAATTTAACGGCTGAAAAAATTGATGAGTTATTTGATTTGTATAGACATTAATGAGGTAACAGAAAAACGAAAAAGAAAAAAACAGATGAACCTCTGGTTCATCTGTTTTTTTCTATAATTATAAAAAGCGGGGGACAGTTTTTGCGGTTATGAAAAGACTGAAGCATAACGGTGTATTTCTGTTGATTAAGGTTTTCAAGGTAGGAAAGCAAATTGTCCCGCTCTTCAAATCCGGTATCTCCGCCATAGTAGGAGCATATTGATACAAAGCCATCCTCTTCTATAATAGAAAGGGCGGAATCAATGGCTTTTATACTGGTATCGGAATGGGAAAATATGCTGTGGTCACCGCCGGGGAGAAAGCCTAAATTGAACACGACAGTCTTTGCTTTTTTTACATAATCTGCCATAAGGTGATGGCTTTCGTTTATAAGAGTTACGTTGCATCTGCCGTTTTCTTCTAAAAGAGAACGGGTTGAATTTATGGCATCTTCCTGAATGTCAAAGGCAAAAACATGACCTTCGTCTCCAACAAGCTCCGACAATAAAAGGGTATCCCGACCTCGTCCTGCGGTGGCATCAATTACGGTGTCACCTTTATTTATGTTAGCCTTCATGTGCTCATGGGAAAGCTTTAAGGCGTTTTTGTCAAAGTATGTCATTTGATCACCTCTTTTACATATTACCACAAAAAACTTAAAAAGGCAATTATTGGTTGAAATAAAGTTTTTGGTGTGCTATACTTAAGTTGTAATAAGGGAGTGATAAAATGAAAAATACAAAACGAAGAATAAAATCGCTTATCATAGTGTTGCTTTTAATTGTTCCGCTTTTTGTGAGCGGAATGACAAAAATGCCGGAAGGCACTTCCTTCAAAGGGGAATACTATCCCACGGAGGATTTCGAATTCATATATGATTTAAGCTACGAAAAGAACGGTGAAACGGTAAGGGAACATAATATCTTAGAAGAAAATTTAAGGCTTATAAATGAGGCGGAAGAATTTATAATAGCGGACCTTTTTCTTTTCAATGACGAATACAATAAGGAGTCGGGACTTTATCCTAAATCCGTAGAAAAGGTGACTGATGCACTCATTTCCAAAAAGGCGGAAAATCCCGATATGCCGGTTGTGCTGATAACAGACCCCATCAACAATTTTTACGGGGCATATGAGCAGAAGTATATAACAAAGCTTAAGGATGGCGGAGTTGATGTTGTCATCACCGAGCTCAATGCCCTTAAGGATTCAAATATCCTTGTATCGGGATACTATCGTTGTTATACAAAGTGGTTCGGAACAAAAGGGCTTTACTGGCTTCCTAACTTTTTTGAAAAAGCTGCCCACAAGGTAAATCTGCGTTCTGTCATAAAGCTTGCAAACTTCAAGGCAAACCACAGAAAGGTTGTAATAACCAATAAAGAAGCAATGGTTTCATCTGCAAATCCGCATGATCCCAGCAGTTTCCATTCAAATATAGCAGTAAGGCTCAAAGGGGAGGTTGTCTCTGATCTTCTTGAGACGGAAAAAACTGTTATCGCTCTTTCGGGAGGCAATGTTCCTTCTGTTGAATACAGTTACACGGGAGAAATTGGCGATAATGCGTCAGAAATCAGAATTATTACAGAAAAAGAAATTAAAAATTCGCTTATTGAAAGTATGGATGCATCCGGCGAGGGCGACGAAATAAGGCTTGGTATATTCTACATATCTGATTTTGATATTCTGGACGCTTTAGGAATGGCAGCAGACAGGGGAGCGGATGTGAGAATAGTTGCCGATCCCAATAAAGACGCTTTCGGGATAGAGAAAAACGGAAGTCCAAACCGCTCTGCGCTCTGCGAGCTTTATGAGGAGCATGAAAACGTGGATGTGAGATGGTATGCAACCAAAGGCGAGCAGTACCACGGAAAGACCGCTGTGTTCAACTATAAAGAAAGCGGAGAAACTAAGGTTATACTTGGAAGCGCCAACTTCACAAGGCGTAATATCGGAGGATTTAACCTTGAAACCGATGCTGAAATAATAATGGCAAGTACCGACCAAAGAGCAGAGGAAATAAATGCCTACTTTGACCGCATATGGGAAAATGAGGATGGAGAATATACTCTTCCTGTAGAAGATTATTATGAAGACGGATTCCTGATGAGAATATTATGGAAAATCCAGGAAGTAACCGGCCTTTGCAGCTGGTAAAATAAAAAGAGTTTCTCGTTAAAAGCGAGAAACTCTTTTTGTTTATAAAAGTTTTTGCTCAGTTAAAAGCTTTATTGCATACTTTGCATAGTCAGGAAGAAACTGACCGTGTCTGGTGATTATTGCAGGGCGACGGATATTATTGTCACATTCCGGAATAAACAGCTTTATGTTTTCGGGAACTCCCATGGTTTTTACAAACTGAAGGGGGAGAAGCGTTGCTCCTATACCGGAAGCTGCCATTGTCCAGGCGGTGCTCAAACCCACAACTTCCATGGAGATTTTCGGTGTTATATCGGATGAAGAACATAGTTTTTCAAATAATGTGCGCATTTCCTGGGACTGAGTAACAACGATAAATGGAATATCGTTGCAATGTGAGAATTTTATATGCGGTATGTTGCCTGAGAGTGTTATTGTCTCTTCGGGCGCATATTTTTCGGGAATTGCAAGAACCAATGTATCCTGTTCAATGGGAATTACATCAAGCACAGATTCGTCAACGGGAAGGTTGGCAATTGCAAAGTCAAATTTTCCTTCTGTGGCTTTTGTCCGTAAGACATCGCTTAAGCCTTCGTGGAGAACAATTTTGACATCGGGATATTTTTCGTTCACCTTTTTGCATACATCGGAAATGAGGTACAGAGAGCGGAATGGCGAGATGCCTATATTAAGATTGCCCTTGGTTCCGTCGGAAAAATTTTTCATAGAGCGGTAAAGCTGTTCTTCTTTATATAAAAGATTTTTTGCCTCTCGGAAAAAGTATTCTCCGGCGGCTGTCAGCTCTATGGGAGTGCTGCTTCTGTCAAACAGGACTACGCCCAGAGTTTTTTCAAGATTAGATATATGCTTGCTTAAAGCGGGTTGAGAAATGCCGAGCTTTTCGGCCACAAGGGAAAAGTTTCGTGTCTTTGAAAGCTCTATGGCATATTCTATTTGTTTGATATTCAAGGGATAAGCGCCCCTTTCTTTTAATTATAGTATTATCATAATCCAAAAATATAAAAAATTCAAGAACTTTCAAAAAAATATTGACAAATAAGGAAAATTGAGTATAATATAACTTATTGGGTATAAAAGCTATAACCTAAAAGTTTTAACAAAGGGGAGAAAAAGATGCCTTCATCACTTATTTATCTTGGGATAATGCTTATTGTCATTATTATCTGGTTTGCTCTTATGAAGCGACCTATTTACGAAGCTGTTCTGATAAGCTTTGTTCTTCTGGTTGCGATTACGGGAAGATGGAGCGAACTTTGGGGCTATATTGACAGTGCCTTGTCCACATCGCTTCTTTATTCAATGGTTGCGTTTGTCGCCATGTCGGTAATTCTCACGAAAACAAAAATAGTTGATAGCTGTATAGGGATTATACTTTCTGTTATCGGTCGTGTAACCGGCGGAGCAGGCTATGCCGCAGTTATTGCAAGCTCTTTCATGGGTGCACTTTCCGGTTCAGGACCGGGTAACGTTATGGCAACCGGTGCAATAACAATTCCTGCCATGAAGCGTTCCGGCTTTCCGGCAGAGCTTGCCGCAAATATTGAAAGTAATGCAAGCTATATGGGTAATATGATACCGCCTTCATCAAATATTGTAGCGGCAATGGGAGCTTTTTTTGCACTTTATCCGAATTCGGATATGACGACAGGTCAGTTCTGGATTATCCTTTGGGGAATATCCCTTTGGTTTATCTTGCAAAGATTTGTTATGATTTGGGCGTTTTGCAAAAAGTATAAGGTTAAGCCTATGCAAAAAGAAGATATTCCTTCGTTTAAGGAAACCATTAAGGAAGGATGGCAGGGGCTGTTTTTACCTGTTATCATACTTTTGCCCTTTGTGCTTGACTATCTTTTTAAGGACAATTTCTTCACAGTGCGTTTGGGAGCAGATGGAGCAAAATATCTTTCAAGTTCGCTTCTTCTTTTTATCGGAGGAATTTCGTCGATTTATGCCTGCCTTATATGTAAGGATAAGACCATGGTTAAACCCGGCAATATTGCAAAGATGTTCGGAGATGCTGTAAAGTCCATAGCTCCTGCGATTGGTGTTTGTATATTCGGGTACATGATAGGCTCACTTTTTGCAGACCTTAATGTATCGGAAGAACTTGGCGACATAATAGCTGCATGGCAGTTCGGCAAATTGGGAACTGTTGTGGCAGTATGCCTTATAACTTGCTTTATGGGAATGGTTATTCCTGGCTCATCACTGGTTGTTATTTTTGGTTCTGTATTTATCATTGTTCTTGAAAAAGTAGGATGCAACCCGATATTAGTGGCGGCTATGCTTCCTTGCATCTGCGGAGTTATGTGCGGAATAACACCTCCTTTGGGGCTTGGTATGTATGCCGGAATGACATTGGCTGAATCTGACTTTATGAAAACCTTCAAAAATAACCTCTGGTGGGTAGCGGCTCAGTTTGTAATGCAGGTTGTCGTTCTTATGGGATGGCTTCCGATATTGGGACTTTAAGGAGGTTTTGATATGAAAAATATTGCAAAGAAGATTTCTGATATTTTAAGAAAAGTCTTTGGTTACGGAATAATGATTTGCCTTTTTGCAGGCGGGCTTACATTTTTCGGATATCTTGCAGCCCTTTTTATTGGGGGAGAAACTGCTGCAGCAATTTGTCACTTTATATATAAGTCATTTTTCCCGGTTATAATAAAGGCTTCTAATATACTTGTTATACTTGGCCTTCTTGTCATGTATTTAACAGGAGAAATGGCGCTCACAATGAAGAAAAAGAAAACTGAATAAAAAAAGGAAAAACAGCCATCGGCTGTTTTTCCTTTTTTATTTGTATTGCGTTTTGTTTTTTAATATGATATACTAAAAACAGTGTATATGATGCGGAGGGTAAGTATGTCTTTTATAAAACATTTTGTGACGATAACGTGCCACAGACACGAGGTAATTAAAAACTGCTTTAAGGCAGGAATAGGATTTCAGGGGCTGTTTCACGATTTATCCAAATACAGCCCGACGGAGTTTATTCCTTCCGCCCGTCTTTATCAGGGAACAAGAAGCCCTAATGAAAAAGCAAGGGAGCTTTACGGCTATTCGGAAGCCTGGATGCACCACAAGGGAAGAAACCGCCACCATTTTGAGTACTGGACGGACCTTAATATGGAAACAAAGCGTTATGAGAGCGTACCTGTGCCCGATAAATACATAATTGAAATGGTGTGCGACCGCATTGCCGCATCGAAAATTTATAAAAAGGGCGACTACACCGATTCATCTCCCATAGACTATCTTTTGCGGGGCGTGGACAAAAACAATATGCATATAGATACCTATGAAAAGCTTTGCTATCTTTTAACCTATCTTAAGGATAACGGCGAAAAGGAGCTTTTTAAGCTTTTGAGAAAGAAAAAAATAAGTGTTCCCGGAAAATAATAAAAGGCTGAACGTCAGGTGGGCGTTCAGCCTTTTCGTTATTCATTTTCGCAATTGCAGTCCGTTTTAACCTCGCATTTGTTGGGAGGGAAAAATTCCTCAATGGGGAAGGATAAATCCCTGAACATATCGCAGGGGTCGTGGGGAGAGCCCTCCTCGTTATGGCAGGCAGAATCGGGAATGCAGAAGCTTGTTGCGGGAACGGAAAGCTGCACCTCCCGCTCTAAGCGTACCAGCATGAAAAGCCCCAAGGTTACATAGATGTTTTTGCCTTCAACCGTATCGCCGATTGCCCCCTCAAAAACCCTCTGTACACAGTCGGGAACGGCTGCTACATCAGAGTCGCAGGTTGGGATGGCATCGCCGTTCAAAACAAGAGTATCAAGCACTATGGGATCAACCACTTCGACTACCGCATTTGGCATATTGGTCTTTTTCCAGGTGGAGAAATCAAAGCTGTCTTCCTTGTACTTGGACTGGAAAATTTTCGCCTCTCCGGTAGAGCCGAAAAGCACAATCTTTTTATCAAACATTGCAAGGCCGTCGACTGCTACGGGACGGCGAAGCCCGGTGTAGGCGTTTAATTCAACACGGAAGTAAAACTTTAAGTTTACCGTGTAATAGCCCTTGTGAAAGGGAAGGGAATCCACATCGGAATAAATCCAGATAACCTCCGCTTTTTCGGCGGTGATTTTGCTTGCGGAATCAATAATTCCCTGACTTTCGGGACTTATGTAAACTCTTAAGTTTTCAAGACATTCCTTGGCTCTGCAGGAATCGTAAATCTGAGATGCATTTATGCAGACATTTTCTGTGCACGAAGAACATTCTGTTGCAGATAAAATTTTATCGTCCATAAAATCCTCCTTTTATATGGGGCAAACTTTTATAAATGCTCCTTTTCAATACATCTTATGAAAAAAATAAAAAAATGTGAAAAAATTCTTGACAAATAAAAAATAGTGTGCTATAATTCAAAAAAATCAATAATAAAGACTGTGACGAAGACGGTCGTGTCCTTAAGCTTTCAGAGAGTCTGCGTTTGGTGCGAGCAGGCAGCAAGAAGATACAATGACCCATCACTTCCGAGTCGGAGGGCTGAATAAAAAGTAGGCTACTCCCGAGAATGCTGCGTCAGTGCATAGGGCTTGTTGGAGCCTGAAGAGTGGTGCGAAAGCACAAATTGAGTGGTACCGCGGGTAATGTAACTCGTCTCAAGTATGAGACGGGTTTTTTGTTTTTACTTAGCTTGAAATTGAAAATTTTCAATATATAAAAATTTTTTATGAGGTGATTACATGAACAGCAAATTAAAAGAAATTGCACTCCGTGTGAAGGAGCTTCGCGAAATTAAGGGCTACACTACAGCCGAAATGGCAAGCTTTGCGGACGTGACAGAGGCAACATACCTTTCCTTTGAAAAGGGAGAGTCGGATTTCGGGTTCACCTTTATTTATAAGTGCGCCCAGGCTTTCGGCGTAGAAATTAAGGATCTTTTAGAGGGTTCAAGCCCAATGCTTTCTTTATACAACTATGTGAAAAAGGGAGAGGGAATGCCCATCGAAAGAAAATCGGGCTTTTACTATCAGCATCTTGCACCCTCCTTCAAAAATAAAACAGCAGAACCTTTCTTAGTTAAAATTCCTTATATCGAGGGCGAAACATCTTATTCCTCCCACGCAGGTCAGGAGCTTGACATCGTTGTATCGGGAAGACTTAAGATAACAATTAACGAGCGCACGGAAATTTTAGAGCCCGGCGACAGTATTTACTATGACAGCAGTGCGCCCCACGCACTTTCCGCAATGGATAACGCGCCCTGCGAAATTTATGCAATTGTTATGGCGGGCGAAGAAAAGGAAGAAGCAGTAAAGAAGACCGTTACCGTAAGAAAGAGCACCGGAAAAACCGTGGCAGACGACTTTATCGACTGTGTAACAAATGAAGACGGTGTGCTTCAGAAGATAAGCTTCAAAAATGCGGATAAGTTCAACTTTGCATTTGACTGTGTTGATGCCATCGCAGACAAAACTCCCGACAAGACCGCTATGATGTGGGTATCAGGAGACGGTAAGGACAGGCGCTTTACCTTCGGCGATATGAAGAAATATTCCAATATGACAGCAAACTACTTTGAAAGCCTCGGAATAAAGAGGGGTGACACAGTAATGATCGTTCTTAAGCGTCATTATCAGTTCTGGTTTACTATGCTTG
>JAZSAR010000058.1:0-13988 GCA_045601965.1 Clostridia bacterium | reverse complement strand
ATTGCGGCATCACTCATCACCTTCCTCGATGTATGGCTTCAGACCAAGCTTACAGGTAACCTTGCGGTGCTTCAGGACTTTTTATATGCCCTTATCTTAATCGTGCTTGTTATCTACAACAACGCACCTGCACTTAAGGGCTTCAGAGAGAAGTATAACTTTGCGGCACTTCTTAAAAAGATAAAGTTTATGGCTCATCACGAGGATCCCGCAAAGAGACGTGAGGACGAAGCTAAGTGGGACCGCGTGCCTACCAAGATTGAGATGAACGAAGTTTTATCCGTTGACCTTCAGGTCAACAACTACACCCCCGATAAGGGCAAAAAGGAGGAGCAGTAATGTCGGAAACAGTTTTGAAAATTGAAAACCTCGGCATATCCTTCGGTGGCTTAAAGGCGGTGCAGGACTTAAACCTTGAAATAAAGAAAAAACAGCTCTACGGGCTGGTTGGTCCCAACGGTGCAGGTAAAACTACGGTGTTCAATATGATTACCGGCGTTTACAAGCCTACCTACGGAAACTTTTATCTGGACGGTGAAAATCTTACAGGTAAAAGTCAGGAAACCATTAACCACAAGGGTATTGCAAGAACTTTCCAGAATATCCGTCTCTTTAACAATATGACCGTTATAAGAAACGTAATGGTGGGACTTCATAATCAGCCTCAGTTTAAGTGTGGCGTTTTTGCAAGTATCTTCCGCCTTCCTTCCTTCTTTAAGACAGAAGCGGCAATGCGTGAGCGTGCAAAGGAGATATTAAATGTGGTTGGTTTAATTGACGAGCGAAACAATCTTTCCTGCAACCTTCCCTACGGTAAGCAGAGAAAGCTTGAAATCGCCCGTGCTCTTGCAACAAATCCCAAGCTTTTATGCTTAGATGAGCCTGCTGCGGGCATGAATCCCCACGAAACTGAGGACCTTATGGAAATCATCCGTCGCATCCGCGATGAATTTGATGTTACAATTCTTCTTATCGAGCACGATATGAAGTTCGTTTCGGGCCTTTGCGATGAGCTTACGGTGCTTAATTTCGGTACAGTTCTTGCTCAGGGCACACCCGAGGTTGCCTTAAACGACCCCGAAGTTATTAAGGCTTATATAGGAGGTTAATTATGGCATTACTTGAAGTTAAGGATTTAACCGTACATTACGGTGTTATCGGTGCCTTGAAGGGTATAAGCTTCGAGGTAAACGAAGGCGAAATCGTGACGCTTATCGGTGCAAACGGTGCAGGTAAAACCACCACTATGCAGAGCGTTATCGGTCTTATTCCCAAAAGCGGCGGAACTGTTATTTATGACGGCGTGGACATTACAAAAATGCCCTGCCACAAAATAGTTCACCATAAAATGAGCCAGGTTCCTGAGGGAAGAAGAATTTTCCAGGAGCTTACGGTTTATGAAAACCTTTTGATGGGCGCATATTCCGAGAAAAACAATCAGTCCTTCAAAGCGGATATTGAAAATATCTATACCCGTTTCCCCAGACTTTCCGAGCGTCGCAATCAGATTGCGGGAACACTTTCGGGCGGTGAACAGCAGATGCTTGCCATGGGACGTGCCCTTATGAGCCACCCCAAGCTTTTGATGCTGGACGAGCCTTCTATGGGACTTTCACCCCTTCTTGTTGACCAGGTATTTGAAATCATAAAGGACATCAATAAGGACGGCACTACCATTTTACTGGTTGAGCAGAATGCAGGTAAATCCCTTGCGATTTCCGACCGTGCATATGTTCTTGAGACCGGAAGCATAGTTTTATCCGGAACCGGGGAAGAGCTTGCCGGAAGTGAAATGGTTAAAAAGGCTTACCTTGGCGGTTAATATAAAAAATACGAAGCCACAGGCTTCGTATTTTTTTATATCTCTTGTCTTTCGGCTTTCAGCTTTTCTATGTAGGGCTTAAAGTTTTCGTAAACAGCCCTTTCCTTGGCGTGCCTTAAAAAGCAGGTTCTGCCTTCCGTTGCCAGCAGGTGCTTTTCTCTTTTATAAAGCTCCTCCATGCGGAAAGCGCGGATATTGGCATAGTGGGTTGGGATTGAGAAAAGCTCTTCAATTTCCTCGGCACTTCTTATTTTAAGTGCCCAGAGAATGCAGGCGGGTGCAAGAAGCTTTAAGGCAAATTTATAAGCGGATTCTTCAAGCTCGTCCCAATCTGTTTTGTTAACTTTGTTATAGGTGGTGCATCTGCCGTCAAATCCGTCATGCTCCGTTTCGCAGTGCCCCGATACTATGTGGCATATCTCGTGAAGGATGGCGATTTTAAGCTCATCCGGCGGCAGAGATTCATCATAAAGCAAAGTGAAACGGGAATCTTTCTTAAAAGAAAAAGCATCGTTTTCAAGATATTTTTCCAGATTGTTTTCTTTTATAAAATCATCAGAATTCCGATAGCTTATGGTTTTAACCTTAAGATAGTTGCAGATGTTCCTTATTGATACGGGGAGAGTGGTTGCATTTATTCCGAGGAGTATGTCCCAGTCTACGGTAAACAATTTTATCACATCCTTTATAATACTTGAAAGATTGGTAAAAGTGTGATATACTATTTTTCGATGAAGGTTTTCACAATGCGTTCGAGCAATATAAGGTCGTTTGCGGCAACCTTATTATTTACCATATCGCATATGCTGAGGCGCAGGTTTGAAGCCTGGCGCTTGGTTATACGCTTATGAAGTGTCTGATTGGCATCTTTCGGGGGATCCTGAGTGAAATATTCAACCGGCACCTCAAGAAATGTGCAGAGCTTATTTAAGTTTACGCTTCTGGGCTTGGAGCGCCCCTTAAGCCAGGAGTCCACGTTGCCCTGGGAAATTCCCGTGGCTTTCTGAATGGAATAGGTTGTAAGACCTTTGTCTTTCATGACCTTTTTGAGTTTTTGCGAAAATAACATTTTTTCACCTTCATATAAATAATCTAAATATAATCTAATTATAAGCATCTTTCATCCAAAAGTCAACGAAGAAAGTGAAAAACGGATTTTTTTGTCAAATGATATAATTTTAGGAGAGAATTTTTATGAATAAATACCTTAAACCTGATATATGTGTTGATTCCATTGACGATTTATCGGGTGGATTTTTCACAGAAAAGGGGATAAAGGCGGTTTTTCTTGATATTGACAATACCCTTGTTACGCCGAAAACCGAAAAGCCTGACCGGCGGGCGGAAAAATTTCTGACATCCCTTAAAAATTCGGGAATTGAAATATGCCTTGTTTCCAATAATAAGAAGGAGAGGGTGGATAAATTCAACATCCACGGATTTCATTCAATTCACAGAGCGGGAAAGCCCTTTACTTATTCCTACAGAAGAATGCTTAAAAAATTAGGCCTTAGAAAAAGTGAGGCTGCCGCTGTGGGAGACCAGTTTTACAGCGATATCTACGGCGCAAAGAAAACCGGGCTTTTAACCGTGTATGTAAAGCCAATCGAAATTGGCAACGAAGGACCTTTTGTTCATTTCAAAAGGCAGCTGGAAAAACGTGTAATAAAGAAGCTCGGCCTTTGATTTTATAAAATATGTATAAGTTTTTATACCTAAAATAGTCCATGTTGATGAAAAACGACAATTGAAACATGGGCGGAAAAGTTGTATAATGATATAAAATCTACTATTCTGCACGAGAGAGGGTTTAACATGTATTGTAAAGAAGTTACAATTATGAATCAGGTTGGGCTTCATGCGAGACCGGCAACATATTTTATCCAGAAGGCAAATGAGTTCAAAGAAGAAATTAAGGTTACTAAGGATGAGCGTGAAGTTAACGGAAAAAGTTTATTAGGCGTGCTTTCTCTCGGTATTACCAGAGGTTCTTCCATTAAGATTTCTGCAGTCGGCGAAAACGAAGAAGCGGCTGTTGAAGCACTGGTAGCGCTTGTGGAATCAAACTTTGAATGATTAAAAGGTGACCAAACGGGTCACCTTTTTTATTACGGAAAGGAGGGGTTTTATGACACTTAAGGAAAAACTTTTCAATCTTCCGGACAAACCGGGTGTTTACCTTATGAAAAACAGCGAAGGTAAAATTATTTATGTGGGCAAGGCAAAGGTGCTTAAAAACAGAGTGCGCCAGTATTTCCACGAAAGTGCAAATCATACGCCTAAGGTTTTGGCAATGGTCCGAAACATTGCGGATTTTGAGTTTATTATAACCGCAACGGAGCGCGAGGCTTTTGTTCTTGAATGCAATCTGATAAAGGAGCATCGCCCCAGATACAACATTCTTCTTAAGGATGATAAGACCTATCCTTTTATAAAAATAACCAACGAAAAATTTCCCAGAATTGTTTTTACCCGCAGGACGGAAAATGACGGGGCGGAATATTTCGGGCCATACACAAGCTCTTACTTCTGCAGGGAAATGATTGAGCTTACACACAGAATTTTCAAAATTCCCATGTGCAAAAAGCGCTTTCCGGAGGATTTCGGAAAGGCGCGTCCCTGTCTTTATCATTCCATGGGCCGTTGCATGGGAGTCTGTACGGGACAGATAAGTGAGGAAGAGTATAAAAAGGCAATAAAGGATGCATCTCTTTTTATAAAAGGCAGGCATAAAAGCCTGATTGACCGCCTTACGGAAGAAATGAATGAGGCGGCCGACAAGCTTCATTTTGAGCGGGCGGCATCCTTGCGTGATAAGATAAATTCAATCCGCTATGTGGCGGAAAGGCAGAATGTTACCATTCTTAAAAACGCCGATGCGGACGTTTTCGCCTTCGCCGCCAGGGATAACGATGTGGCGTTTGAGGTTTTATATATAAGAGAAGGAAAAATGACCGGTCGAGACAGCTTTTATTTTGAAGGAGCGTCGGGAATAGATGATGCCCTTTTGATGGAGGATTTTTTAAGCCAGTTTTATGCCAAGGAAAATGCCTATATTCCGAAACTTGTTATTCTGGAATCGGAAACGGCGGACAGTGCCCTTATTTCTGAGCTTTTAAGCGGAGCGAAAGAAGCAGTGGTCGAAGTAAGAAAAGCGGTTCGCGGAAAGTATAAGGAGCTTGCATTGATGGCTCTTAAAAATGCGGAAAAAACTCTTTCGGATAAAAGGGAAGAGCAGGAAAAATATCGCCTTAAGAAAAATGCCGCAAAAGAGCTGGGCGAAATTCTTGGGCTTCCTTCCGTTCCCACGAGGATTGAAGCCTATGATATATCCCATACCGGCGGAAGTGAGGCGGTGGGCGCCATGGTTGTATTTATTGACGGAAAATATTCAAAAAAGGACAACCGTTATTTCAAGATAAAAAGCGGAGTGGGAGGCGACGACTACGCTTCTTTAAAGGAAGTTCTGGAGCGCAGATTTTTACATTGTCTTTCTGAATATGAAAAGCTTTCATCGGGAGAAATTTCCGAGGATGATGCAAAGTTTGCTTTGCTTCCTGACCTTATTTTAATGGACGGAGGAGCGGGACAGTTAAAAATTGCCCTTGAAGTTTTAGAGAGTATGGGACTTACCATTCCCGTTTTCGGCATGGTAAAGGATGATAAGCACAGAACAAGAGGACTTATCTCGGAAGGGGGGGAGATAGGGATAAATCCTACGGGCTCATCATTCCGCCTTATAACCGCAATTCAGGACGAGGTACACCGCCTTGCAATTGGCTATCACCATAAGCTTTCGGGCAAAAAGATGGTGAAAAGCCCTCTGCTTTCCTTAAAGGGTGTGGGAAGTAAAACCTACGAAAAGCTGATGAAGGAATTTAAAACCGTTTCCAAAGTAAAGGCGGCAACTCTTGATGAGCTTGTAAAAGCGGTAGGTAAAACCGCCGGAGAAAGCATTTATGATTACTACAATAACAAAGAAGCAGAAAACTGATTGTTTTCTGCTTCTTTTCTGCTTCTTTTCATAATGCTTTCTCTAAGCAAACAAGATTTACCTTTCCAAGGCCGTTAAAGTCGCTTTGGACAATGCCGACTTCTTTATATCCTAACTTTTTGTAAAGGGTGCGGGCGGATGTGTTTCTTTCGTTTGTGTCAAGGCGCAAATCCTTTAATTTCATCTCTTTTCCCATAGCCTCGTAAAAGCGGATAAACTCCGTGCCGTAACCCTTTCCCGATGCAGATGGGCTTACCGTAAGTGTGTGAATTACCAGAATTTCGTTACTTTCTGCATCAACTTCCCAGGAGGCTTTATCATACCCGTCTGCCGCCTTTTGATTTATTACGGCAGATGCCAGCACTTTACCCTCCTGTTCAAGGACGTAAAGCGTTCCTTCCGAAAGTGCCGAAAGCGCTGTTTTTTCAATAGGGTAAATTCCTTTCATCCAGCCGGTGGTGATTTCACCTGCTTCTTCAAGAGCCAAAATTTCTTCATATATCGAAACTATTTCGGAGATATCGCAATCTTTCGCTTTACGTATCATTTTATTTTCTCCAATACATCATAAACTTCAGAAAGTGACTTTATTTCATAGTCAATTTTTACATCGGTTTTGTTTTCTATGCCACCGGGATTGTACCAGCAGCAAATAATTCCCGCATTATTTCCGCCCAACATATCACTGGAAAGGGAATCACCGATGATTATGGTTTTTTCCAAGTCAACATTTCCGATTTGCTTAAAGCAATAGTCAAAATAGCCTTTTTCGGGCTTTGGACAACCAACAGCATCGGAAATAAAAACTCCGTCTACTATGTCACCAAGGCCCGAATCCGTAATTTTCATAGTCTGCGGCTTAACATGGCCGTTGGTTACGATGTACTGACGGTATTTGCCCTTAAGAGAAGACACTACTTGGAGGGAATTATCCTGAAGCACATACATTTCGCCAAGATAAGTAAGATATGTTTCGTTAAGCTTTTCAACGTCGCAGGAAAAGTGTGTTACCTTAAAAAGTTCATTAAAACGGCGGGTAAAAACATCTTTACGCTCTATTTCTCCCTTTTCGTACATTTTCCAGCACTTGTCATTTATTTCGGAATAAAGGGAAATTTCATCTTCGGTTATATCTATTCCAAAATCCGAAAAGGCAGCTTTAATTGCCTTTTTTTCTGATGCCTTAAAGTCCATCAATGTTCCGTCAATGTCCCATAAAATCAAATCTATCATACTTTATCTCCTTTTTTCCTGTCGGGAAGCTGTGCAATTATAATTGCTGCGAAAATTGCAGTGCAACCAAGAAGTTTTATGAGCTTTGCGGGATTTTGCTCCGGCTGAAGCAGCATTCCCGAAAGAAGTGCAAATACCGACTCCAAACTCATAATCATGGATGCAACGGTGGGATCGGTGTATTTCTGCCCCACAATCTGCAGGGTGTAGGCAATGCCCGATGACATAACGCCTGCATAGAGTATCGGGATTGCCGCGTCAATTATTGCATTAAGAGAGGGTTTTTCGAAAATAAACATAAGAACCGTTGCAAGAATTGCCGTAACGAAAAACTGTATGCAGGATAGCCTTACTCCGTCAACCTTGGGAGAAAAATAGTCAATGACCATAATGTGTGCTGCGAAAACGAAGGCGCAGATTAAAACCATAATGGTGCCCGCATTAAAAGAAAACTTTTCGGTTAAAAGATAAAGTCCCAGAAGGGCAATTACAACGCCTATCCACACCTTTAAGCCAACTTTCTTTCCGAAAAAAAGACCTGCCACCGGAACAATAAGTATGTACAGCGCGGTTATAAAGCCTGCATCCCCCGCCGAGGCATCAAGCCACATGCCAAACTGCTGAAAGCCCGATGCCGCGCAGAGCACGATACCGCATAAAACGCCGCCCTTTAAGAGCATTTTGTTTTCAGTCTTATCCGCCTTTTTGTATGTACCGTTTCTTTTCTTTAAGGAATCCATAAACATAATTACGGGGATAAGCACGATGCATCCTATATATGAACGGGATGCAAGATAGGTAAAAGGTTCAACTATAAAAGCGCCTTCGCTTTGTGCAACAAATGTGCTTCCCCATAAAATTGCCGCAATAAGCAGACATATATTTCCTTTAAGCTGTGATTTTTTCATTTCAACCGCCCTTTCTTATGCCCTCTGGGCAACAGAGTAATTATAGCACAGCTATCTGCTTTTTTCAACAGTAAATTACAATAAAACCCTCCCTGATGGGAGGGCTATATCAGAACTTTTCTTTTAAATTTCCGCTCACAGAATCGTAGATGGTTCCTCTTACGGGCGTATCTTTTTCGTACTCATACTGAATGTATGAAATTTCAGCCTTTTCTTCGTCATATCCTGTTTCAAAAACGTAGCGTACTCCGTCGATTATATGTTCGGCTGTGCCGATAAAGTAAGGGAAATATCCCGAAAACTCATCCTTTCGGGAAAGCATAGCGTTTGAAACCTCAACGGAAACCCCAAGGTCTGTCAGAAGCTGGTGGGAAAAGTCCCCGTATTCTCCGATTTCAGCCTCGCGGCCGATTTCAGAAAGATATTCTTTTGCATAAGACCGCTCCGACTTTGAACAAACAGTATATGCATCTCCGCTCTCCTCATACTCCTCATAAAGTGCATAAGCTTCTTCGTCAAACATTCTTTTTACAGATTCTGTATATCCCGCTCCGTCTTCAGCTTCAAGATATTCTGTCACGTTCCCATCTTCATCAAAAGTGATACGGCAGGGAATTGCGCCGGAACCCGATATCTTAACAAAGTTCCCATTTTCAAATCCGTATTCGCCATAGCTTGCAAGTATCGAAACTACTCTTTTACCATTTTTTATTCTTTCTCCAAGGAGAATGTAACCTTCTGCCACACATTCTCCTTCAAGATAATGTCCCGAATTATGCGAAATTATAGCAGATGAAATTTCGTCAGACTTTTTCACAAGCTCCAAAGCCACCTTTTTCGCATTCTCGAAAGCCGATTCATTTTTATATTCCTTTTCAAGTAATATAACATATAAATTATCCGTATCAAAACCTTTTCCCTTGAAATACGTGCTGTTTTTCAAGCTTATAGCTCCCGGAAAGCCTGAAACCGTCAGCACGTCTTCTTCGCTCACTCCCGGTGCCCACAAGTCAGCTTGCATAACAAATTTTCCTGACATAGCAATTATCATTTTTGCCAGGCTTTCTTCTGCCAAAACAAGGCAGACATCTTTTTCCTTTGCAAGCATTTTCTCCAGGGTTGCCGTCATGGTATTAAGATACTGAGGGTCGTTAAGACCGCCGTAGCAAAACTGGTCAAACAAAAGCTTAACCTCACCGTCGCCTGTAACATCGTCGCAAAGGTCGGAAAGAGAGTATATGGTATCGGCATAGTTACTTCCTATATAAGCTTCGCCTACATAGAAAAGCCTTATGTCATATTCTTCTTTCGTTGCAAAATGTACTATGGTTAAAACAATGGCAATAACAACTAAAAGGGCAATTATTATGTGCCATTTGTAGTAGTCTTTTATGTATTCGATTTTCTGAGCCGTTGTCATATCCTTATTCATTGCCATAAAATCACCTCATAACAAGTATAGCATAAAAAGATTGGTTTGTACAGACGAAAAAACACACCCATCAGGTGTGTTTTTGAATTTTATTCCCAAAGCTCACTCTTTCCTGTGGAAACCGCAGAAGCACCCGCAGATAAAGCAGAATAGATTTCCGCCTTTTCTTCGATAAGACCGCCTGCGATAACGGGAATTTTTATTGTTTCCTTAAGGCGCTTAATTTCCCTTGTGACAAGGGCAGGCATAACCTCAATCATATCGGGGCGTGCCGTTTTAACCGATTCGACAGCCGTATCAAAGGAGTGGGAATCCACAATAAAAAACCGCTGAACGGTGAGAAGCCCTGCTTCCTTTGCAGACTTTACAATTCCGCTTCGTGTGGTAATTACACCGTCGGCTTTGAATCTTGCCAAAGCCTCCATTCCCACCTTGTCTTTTCCGAGGCCTTCTGTAAAATCCACGTGGACAAAGATTGTTTTTTTTGCCTCGTGGGCTTTTTTTATTGTTTCCTTAAGGGTTAAAAGGTCGGAATTCAACAAAAAGATGTGTGAAACCGCACTTTTAAGCGCTTTTTCAAAACCCTTTTCATCCCTTAACGCCGCAATTACGGGATTATCGGAAAAAACCATATCCAACGCCCTCTTTCAAGTAAAATCAAAGCTCGGCATCGCCGGTTGCAATTACATCTGCACCGGTGCCTAAAATATCCTTTATTATAATATCGCCCGTTTTTACCGATTTGTCAAGAACTATTTTATTAATTTCCTTCATGCAGTCGAATAAAAGCTCCTTGGGAACTGCCGCATTTGTTCTTACGGGAACCATTATGTCACTATTGGTAGCAACAGTTGTGGTAAGTGTTCTTTTGGGGCAGGTAAGTTCGTCGGTTACATAGGCAACGCCGCGCTTGCAGGTGTGACCTTCGATATTTATAATTTCGCTGCCCTCAAACTCGGCGTGAATCTGACAGCCCTTGGGGCATACTATACAGGTAAAATCTCTTTTCATTATTTAGCCTCCAGACCAACGGTGATTTCACCGGATTTGATTTTTTCAACGGTTTCCTTTTTAAGAGTTATCTCTTCCATTTCGCCTGGTGCTGCACCGATTGCCTTTTTGGAGAAGATTACTTCCTCGCCGTCTTTCACGGTAAATGTAACATTCTTAAACACGTCGGAAACTCTGAAATACATCTTAACGTCTGTGTCCGCAGTTATTCTCTGGGGCACGGTGTAACGTACCTTACCGTCGGTTTTAATTTTTATATCTCTTGTTTTCTTAAGACCGGACTTTACATATTCTGCCGCCGCGCAACCTGCAGTTTCAGCCTCTTTTGAAGCAAAGTCAGCAAGGTCGTGAACGTGAAGCACGTTACCTGCGGCAAAAACGCCGTCGGTACCTGTTTCTCTGTTCTGGTCGACAAAGGCTCCGTTTGTTATGGGGTCAAGCTTGATGCCCGCAGAAGTTGTAAGCTCGTTTTCGGGGATAAGACCAACGGATAAAAGAAGGGTATCGCAGGGGATAAATTCCTCTGTCTCCTTGATGGGGCATCTCTTTTCGTCAACCTTTGCGATTGTTACGCCTGTAACTCTCTTTTCTCCGTGTACCTTGGTGACGGTGTGGGAAAGCTTTAAGGGAATATTAAAGTCATTTAAGCACTGCTCGATATTTCTTGCAAGACCGCCGGAGTATGGCATAAGCTCGCAAACCGCCTTGACCTTAGCACCCTCTAAAGTCATTCTTCTTGCCATAATAAGCCCGATATCGCCACTGCCCAAAATTACAACCTCACGGCCGGGGAGATAGCCCTTTATATTAACAAATTTCTGTGCCGCACCTGCGGTGAATACGCCTGCAGGTCTTGTTCCTGAAATGGAAAGAGCGCCACGGGGTCTTTCACGGCAACCCATACAGAGGATTATGCTCTTTGCCTCAATTTCAACGACACCCTTTTCAGAATTTAAGGCAACTATATTTTTGTTTTCATCTATGGAAAGAACGGTGGTATCCGTCATATAGGGAATGTTTCTCTTTTCAACCTCGTCCTTATAGCGCTTTGCATATTCGGGGCCCGTTAATTCCTCGCCGAAATTGTGAAGACCAAAGCCGTTATGAATACACTGCTTAAGTATTCCGCCGAGGGCGTTTTCACGCTCTAAAATAAGAACATCCTTTGCCCCTGCGTCATATGCCGCAACTGCCGCCGCCATACCTGCAGGGCCGCCGCCGATTACAACAACATCCTTTTTAAGCATTTTTCACACCGCCCTTCGTTCTTTCAAAGTTTATGCCGGAGCCTTCGCCTGTTTTTGTTACGTCTTCATATGCAACGCCCGAAATTTTTGCGATAAGCTCTGTTACGGAAGGTGAACAGAAGCCGCCCTGACAGCGACCCATTCCGCTTCTTGTTCTTCTCTTTACACCGTCCAAATCCTTTGCCCTGGGATTAAGTGTAAGCGCATCGATTATTTCACCCTCGGTAATTTCCTCACAGCGGCATACAATTCTTCCGTAGGAAGGACGCTCCTTTATAAGGGCGTTCTTTTCCTCTTTCGAGAGGGTTTTGAAAAAGTCCATAGGACGTCTTACGGGATTAAAGTCCTTGTTTTCTTCCTTTTTAAGCCCCATATTAAACAAAAGCTCTGCGATATGCTCTGCAATTGCGGGAGAGGCGGAAAGCCCCGGTGATTCAATACCCATTGCGGCAACATAGTTATCCTTTGCCGTAATTTCAAAGTCGCCGGTATTTCCGACTGCACGAAGTCCTGCGAAAGAGGTAATAACCTTTCTCATATCAATGCCCTTTACGCTACGCATAGCCTGGCTTCTGATTTTTGTTGCACCCTCGTCGGTGGTTTCAATATCTGTTTTATCTTCTATATCATCGGCGGTGGGCCCTAAGAGAAGGTTTCCGTCAACGGTGGGAGAAACAAGTATTCCCTTACCCTTGGCAGAGGGTGTTACGAAAACCGTGCTTTTAACAAGGGAGCCCTGTGCCTTATCCATTACAAAATATTCTCCCTTTCTGGGATGAGTGGAAAAGTGAGAATCTTCTAAATTTTTATTAAGCTCATCTGCAAATAAACCTGCGGCATTTACAACGTAAGATGCCTCAACTGTTTCATTTTCAGATGCGATTAAGTATTTGCCGTCGTTCTTTTCGATGTTTTTAACACAGAAATTAGTCTTAAGCTCACAGCCGTTATCCATAGCGTTACCCATAGCGGCAATGGCAAGACCATAGGGGCAGATAATTGCACCGGTTGTGGCGTGAAGCGCACCTACCGCATCGTCTCCGATATTGGGTTCAACCTTAAGAAGCTCTTCACGGTTTAAGATGAAAAGACCCTTAACTCCGTTTTTCACTCCGCGCTCATAAAGCTCTTCAACGGTTTTCATATCTTCATCGTCAAAGGCTAAAACCAAGGAGCCGTTTTTTATATACTTAACGCCAAGCTCCGATGCTACTTTTTCCATCATTTTTGAACCCTTTACGTTGAAGTATGCCTTTTTAGATCCTTCCTTTGCGTCAAAGCCCGCATGAACAATAGCGCTGTTTGCCTTGCTTGTTCCCATAGCAACGTCGTTTTCCTTTTCAAGAACAACGCATTTTAAGTTGTAGCGGGAAAGCTCTCTTGCCGTAAGAGCACCGATAACTCCGGCGCCTATTATCGCCACATCGTACATTTTATCATTTCCTTTCTTTACATAAAAAGACACACTTAAGAAGAAGGCGTAAGCCTTCTTCCAAAGTGCATCTCCAAATCTCTGCATAATATTAATTTAGCTAAGTTTATCACAAAACTCTAAATAAGTCAATCCTTACTTTAAGCCTGCCGCCTTCATAATGATTTCTGCCGCCAGCTTGTAGCCTGTTTCACCGCCGTCAATGCAAAGGTGATAGTTTGTAGCCTTACCCCAGCTTCTGCCCGTGTAATGCTCATAGTGACGGCTTCTTCTCTTGTCGCTGATTTTGATTATTTTTTCAGCTTCCTTCTGACTTACACCGCGTTCTTCCATAATACGCTCTACTCTTACGGGGTTCTGTGCATACATAAATACGTTGAAGCAGTCATACTCTCTTAAGATATAGTCTGCGCATCTTCCAACGATTACGCAAGGACCTTTTTCTGCAATGGCACGGATAACCTTGCTTTCAGCCATATAAATTTTATCGGTTAAGGTATTTCCAGCATCGGTGAAATATCCTCCGTAGCCCATAGTTGCCACATTAAAGAGCATACTTGATGTAATCATCTGCTCTCCGCTTTCGATAAACTCAGCATCCATTCCGCTTTCCTTTGCCGCAAGATCAACGATTGCACGGTCATAAAAGGGCACCGAAAGAAGCGATGCAAGCTCTTTTCCCGCTGATTTTCCTCCGCTTCCGATCTGTCTGCTGATGGTAATTATTCTATTTTTCATAATATGCCCTCCTTTAAAGAATTTTATCTTTGATAACAGTATATCATAAAATACGAAAAACGTCAAATATATTCTCTTTACAAAATTAAAAATTTATAGTATAATATAATAGAATAGTTATTTTATACATTTCAGGAGGTGCCCCATGATAGGTAAAACAGAAAACGCTTT
>JAZSAR010000057.1:0-5509 GCA_045601965.1 Clostridia bacterium | reverse complement strand
CACCCTCACCGACAGCTCCGTTATCGAGCTTGTAAAAAATTATCTTGCATCCAACGTATACAGTACCGTTACCCTGCCTGCCGTATGCGATAAGTTTTCCATCGGTAAGAGTCAGCTATGCAAGCTTTTCCGTGACGATACGGGACAAAGCCCCATAGAATATTATCAGAGCCTGCGTATAAGCGAGGCCAAAAGGCTTCTCCGCACGAAAACATTGTCGGTAAGCCAGATATCTGACTTATTTGGCTATTCGAGTATCCATAACTTTTCAAGGAGCTTCAAAAAAGCCACCGGCTTTTCCCCAAAGGCATATATAGCAAGCATAAAGTAAAAAAACCGTCGCATATGCGACGGTTTTTTATCTTATAAATTTGTTACCTTCCTTATTGTGGTTGCGCCCTTTTCCAGGGAAACGCTTCCGGTTCGGCAGATTTCAAGGATGTTGAAATCACGCATAAGGTTTATAAATTCATCAATTTTTCCGGTATCTCCTGTCAGGCGGAACATAATGGCATCCCTTGTGTAGTTAACGGTTTTTGCTCCAAAAGCCTCTGCCGCCGTTAATATATCTTCTCTCGTTTCGGGATTGTTTTCCATTTTTATCAGCATAAGCTCACAGCTTACGGACTCAGACTTATTGAGTTCGCGGATGGATGTCACATCGGGAAGCTTGTAAAGCTGATTGATGAGCTGATCCTTGTTGTCGTCATCCCCGTCGAAAACCACGGTGATACGCGAAAAATCCGCAGATTCCGTTTCACTAACCGTAAGAGCGCTTATGTTAAAGCGTCTTCTTCTGAACATACTGGTTACTCTGTTAAGAACACCGAAGCGGTTTCTTACCAGCACCGCAAGAGTATATCTTTCCATAAAATTACTCCTTTTCTGTTATAATATCCGATACCGAGCCACCGGGAGGAAGCATGGGGAGAACAAATTCCTCCCTGTCAACAAAGCAGTCGATAACGAAAGGACCTTCTTCCTTAAAGGCTTTTTCAAGCGCCGCCTTAAGACCGGAAAGTGTATCCGCTCTTTCTCCATCTGCACCGAAGGCTTTTGCCACTGCTACGAAATCGGTTTTTCTCAAAAGCTCCGTTTCCGAATAGTGTTTATCGAAGAAAAGTGTCTGCCACTGACGTACCATTCCCAATACTCCGTTATTCATTATAAGTATGGTAACGGGAACCTTTTCCGTCACCGCAGTTGCAAGCTCGGTAAGATTCATACCGAAGCTTCCGTCGCCTGTTATCAAAACGCTTCTTTCGCCTGTTCCGACGGAGGCACCGATTGCCGCACCCAAGCCGAAGCCCATTGTACCAAGACCGCCGGAGGTTAAAAACTTGCGTTCTTTTCTGAACTCAAGATACTGCGCCGACCACATCTGATGCTGTCCCACATCTGTTGCAACCGGGGTATCCTCGCTTAAAAATTCTCCTAAAAGCCCGATTATATTTTTCGGTGTCATCCCCTCTCTTCTGTCAGAAAGTGATGCCGCTTTTTCTCTGTTTTTTACTACCTCTTCATTCCATTCGGGATTATGCTTTGTTCTCACCAGGGGAATAAGCTTTTTGAGGGTTTCCTTTATATCGCCCCTCAAGGCGTGCTCTGTTGACAGTATCTTTGACAGTTCCGCACCGTCAATATCTATGTGCACAATTTTTGCATCGGGAGAGAACTTATCTCTTCGTCCGACAACTCTTTCCGAAAAGCGGACGCCGAGAGCAATAATCAGATCCGATGCGTGCATAGTGAGTGTAGATGCTAAATTACCGTGCATTCCCTGCATTCCCAAAAAGCGGGGGTGATCCGTCGGAATAGTCGAAAGCCCCATAAGTGAGCATCCTATGGGTGCATCTATTTTTTCCGCCAGAGCAAGCATTTCTTCTTTTGCCTTTGATGATAAAAGACCGCCTCCGAAATAGATAAAGGGCTTTTTTGCCTTGTTTATGGTCTTTGCCGCTTCCTTTATTCTTATTTCCTTTGCAGGAAATGCTTCATAAGGTTCTGCGGCGTTTTCTTCCTCATACTCATACATTGCCATCTGAACGTCCTTCGGAACGTCAACTAAGACAGGTCCCGGTCTTCCGCTTTTCGCAAGTGCAAAGGCCTCTCTTATGGTGGGAGCCAATTCAGAAATATCGTCAACAAAATAGTTGTGCTTTGTAATGGGAAGGGTGATACCCGTTATATCAATTTCCTGAAAGCTGTCGTTACCTATCTGGCTTGATATTACGTTGCCCGTAATTGCAACCATCGGCACGGAGTCAAGATGAGCCGTGGCAATTCCCGTAACAAGATTTGTTGCACCGGGGCCGCTTGTAGCCATAACAACGCCCACCTTACCCGTTGCTCTCGCATAGCCGTCTGCCGCGTGAGCTGCCCCCTGCTCGTGGGCCGTTAAGATATGACGGATTTCATTCTTATACTTATAAAGCGAATCGTAGACGTTTAATATCTGTCCCCCGGGATAGCCAAAAACGACTTCGCAGTTTTGCTCTATTAAAGTTTTTACAATTATATCGGCACCTGAAAGTAACATATAAACGCCTCCTTTAGCTATTGATTTTATAACGATTTTCCTTTTTTGTCAAGATGTCAGAAAATACTCAAGTCAAGCTTGCGGCTCAAAGCCTCCATAGCCTTTACACCTGCAACACTGTTTCCCTTTTTATCAAGGGCGGGAGAGTAGATACCTATTCCCATCTTCCCCGGCACAACGCCCATAATTCCGCCGCCGACACCGCTTTTCGCGGGAATTCCCACATTTATGGCAAATTCACCGGAGCCGTCATACATTCCCGAGGTGGTTAAAACAGCATTTACGAATCTTGCATAGTCTTCGCTGAAAAGTCTTTCGCCGGTTTTCGTATTTATACCTTTATTTGAAAGCACATAGGCAATTTTCGCAAGGTCCACGGAATCCACCTTTATGGAGCAGGCCTTAAAATAACAGTCAACCACGCTTTCAACGTCATCCTCTATCATTCCGTAGGCTTTAAGCATATAGGCAAGTGCTCTGTTTTTGTTGCCCGTTGCCTTTTCTGAAAGGTACACATTTTCATCAAGGGAAAGCTCGGGGTTATCCGCCATTTTTCTTGCAAGGCTTAAAAGGCGGTCAAACTTTTCATTATAGTTTTCACCCTCAATCAATGTACAAAGGGCTATTGCACCTGTATTTATCATGGGATTTATGTGATCTTCCTTAAGTGCCTGGTCGCTGTAATTAAAGGCGTCAAAAGGCTTTCCCGTCGCCTCAACTCCCACAAGAGAGCGTACCGCATCCATCCCCTTATCCATTAAGGCAAGGAGCAGTATCACGGGCTTTACCACACTCTGCATAGTAAATTTTTCGCCGTAGTCTCCGGCATGGCACTCTCCGTCTGCATTCACAATGCATATTCCCATTTTATCGGCATCCGCCTTGGCAAGCTCCGGAATATAGGATGCAACCTTTCCTTCTTTTCGCAAACCGTAGGTTTCTTTAAGTATTTTTCCAAGTAATTCTTTCATTTATATCACCGTCAAATATTAATAAGTAGATTTTACCATATCATTGTGTCTTTTTCAATAGAAAAAAATTCCCTTCGGGTAATTTCGCCTAAGACAAGTTCGCTCCCTGACGACACCTGCACTTAGCTTTGTGCCGGACCTTGAGCGTTGCCTCCGGCAAAATCCCCTCCGGGGTTTTGCCTGCGACAAGTTCAAGTCCGTTCATTCAACATTCCAAAAAAAGAGGTGCACACCCTACGGTTGTGCACCTCTTTTTTTGGAGCTGGTGATCGGACTTGAACCGACGATCTATTGATTACGAATCAATTGCTCTACCGACTGAGCCACACCAGCATATTTTCGCAACACATAATATTATAAAAAATTTTTTATCATTTGTCAAGAATAACTTGAAAAATCTCCTGACATTTGATAGAATATATTCATGAATATTTAAAAAGGAGGAAATGGGCATGATAGAACAGCAAATTTACATAAAAACCGGAATAGGCCTTGAAACCGCGGCAAAATCACCCGGGCTTACCGATAGCTACATAAACTCATATATCCGCCCGTTTTATTCCTCTCTGGATTTATTTTACCTTGACGGCAAGGATTCTCCCGGCTACAAGTCTCTTATTCCGTTGTCTGACGGAAGCCTTGTAATCGGAAGCGGAATAAAAACAAAAAAAGGCTCATCTTCATATATTCACAATTACTATATTCCCTCTTCAGAGGCAGGTGCAACTGTTAAAAACTCTGCTTTTCTTTTTGCCTCTCCCAAAGAGGATTTCACAGGCTCATACAATCTTCCCTCCCTTTCCGATTTGTCAGGAAATTCGAGGGGAAACATGCTGAAAAAAAACTTCACCGCACTTAAAGTTTCCCACACCGAATACATGGCTCTTCTTGCCGCAATTTTTGCCGCAGTTGAACAAAACAGAAATGTATTTATTGCACTTCCGAGGAAAACCACCCTCAATGAAATGAGTGCGTTAATGTTTGGTTTATATGAGAGTCTGCCCTATTATATAAGACAGAAAGCAGGCTTTTGCACTCTCTTCGGCGAAACCGAAATCAAGCCCGAAATAAATGTGTATTTTATACCGGACGATAAAATTATGCCCGGCAGAGATACAATTTATATAGAGTCTTACAACGCTACAAGAGATTATATTTTTAATTTCAAAAGCAAAACCTATATACATTTGGCAGACCTTAAGGAGGACCTTTCGGGAGAATACTTCTCATTGGTTACAGAAATGTTATCCAACGGTTCCCTTTCTGACTTTTTCGACTTTGCGGAAGAGGCTGGCGCAAATCTTTCCCACGAAAAAAAGCTTTCCTTAAGATTTTATAATGACCTTGCATACATATATAATCTTCAGAATAACGAGGAAACCCTGCCACAGAAAGTAGGAAGAGTTTCCATAATTTTCACCGAGCTCATACGCTCAGGGGCAAACGGCAGAGTTTTTTCTGCATATTCCGAATTCATAAAGCTTTACAGACGCTACATAAAGATGCGAAGCATACAGATTCCTCCGGAAATACTGAAAAGACTGGTTGTTACCTACGATTTTTGCCCTGATACCCAGAAGGATGAACTTTACGACTTAATTACTCTCGATATTGATGTCTGCCTGAAAACTTCGGAAAATGATATTCTTTTCATGCATATCGATTCCACCAGAGGAAGCGGCGAGCTTTACAACAAGATAATTGAGCATAAAATGGCGCCCAGCAACCGCCTTATAACACGTTATTTTACCTATCTTACCGAACAGAGAAAAACGGTTCATTCGGTAATGGAATTTGCCGATTCCGTCTTTTTTGAAATGCCACAGATTGCAGATAACGATATAATAAGGGAAATGCTTAAAAAAAGGGCAAAAGAACTTTATGACACCTCAGGTGACCGCTTTGAAGCCGTTAAGTATCTTGAAGAAAAATGCTTAAGTCTTATGGAAAACTATCCGGAAAACGCAAAATTGTTTTCCGCCATATACAGATACGCCCT
>JAZSAR010000056.1:0-3036 GCA_045601965.1 Clostridia bacterium | reverse complement strand
GTGTCAAGCAAGGAACAAAACCTTGACAGACAGATTGAGGCTTTTAAGGCTCTTGGAGCAGACGAGCGGGACATTATCACCGACAAGGAAAGCGGCAAGGACTTGAACAGAACAGGCTACACCGCATTAAAAAATGCAATGCTCCGCAAGGGTGATACACTTATTGTAAAATCCCTTGACCGTCTATCAAGAAACAAAACGGACATTAAAAACGAGTTGCAATTCTTTAAGGACAACGGCATACGTTTGAAAGTCATTGACTTACCTACAACAATGATGGACTTACCACAAGGACAAGAATGGGTTTTTGAAATGGTAAACAATATTTTGATTGAGGTACTCGGCACGATTGCAGAACAGGAAAGAAAAACAATCAAAGCAAGACAGGCGGAAGGCATTGAGGCGGCAAAGAAACACGGCAAGAAATTAGGACGTCCCGCACTTACATATCCCGATAATTGGAAAAAAGTTTATGCGGATTGGAAAGACGGAAAGATAACCGCAAAAACGGCAATGGAATTGACCGAAACCAAAAGAACAAGTTTTTATAAATTAGTAAATAGTATGAAATAAAACAAACAAATTCAAGTGCGTTGTTTTCGTGTGATTAAGATATACAAAGTGCCGATTTTTCGGCACTCAATGGGGTTCAAGAGGCCGGGAGTTCGAGTCTCCCCACTCAGACCAATAAAAAATGCTTGTCGACAGACAAGCATTTTTTATTGAACGAAATAAATCATTCTGATTTGTGAAATACCCTTCGGGCGTGAAATATTGCTTCGCAATGTGAAATGCCTGCGGGCGTTTGGATTTATTTCATTTCACTTGATGCAAGGCATCATATTTCACAATTTTGATAAAAATTATTTCACATTGAGCTTAAGCGAAATATTTCACTTAAAAAGCCGTAGGTTTTTCCTACGGCTTTTTTAATTACAGCATAAATTCGTATAAATCCTTTGTTATAACCATTTCGCTGTTGGGATGGGACTGAAGGAAGGATGCAGGCATAGTTTTTGATTCATCGGCAAGAGAAATTTTTCTTGCAATGCCCCACTGCCAGTCGCAGTAGAGATAAACCTTTAACACCCTTGCTTTAAGAAGCTGCTTCATACCCAATGTTATACATCTTCTCGGGAAAATGTCAAGGGCTCCTGCAACCTTGTGAAGGCCGTTATTAACAATGGTTTCCCTTGCGATGTTAAGACATCTTGTTCCTATATTCTTAAACTCCTCATCAGTGATTGCCTCGTCCGCCTCGGGAGGCTCATTAAATGCGATATGTCCGTTGATGCCCACACCTGTCAAGCATATATCAACCTTGCCGAAGGATTCAATCAATGCATCGATTTCCGCTTCCTTGCCCGGCTCTGGGAAAAGGCGCTGGCTTTCGGGCATAACCAGTTCTGCATCAATTTTTGAATAGAGAAGTCTGTCCATAACAGCACGGAAGGAAAGATTATTGTCATAGTCAATCCATTTGCCATCCGCTGTAAGGTACTCATCCATATTTATAAACCAGGCGTTTTTAAGGCTGATTTTTTCCTCATTTATCACCTTTGCAAAGGGTTCATACTGCATTATAGGGCCAACTGGAAGAATTATTACCGTTTTCTCCCCCTTGGCGTTGTTTTCCTTAAGCACGTCCGCCATTAATCGTGCCATTTCTACGTGCATATCCGTGTCTTTTTCCGCTACTCTGAAAGGAATTTTAGAATTTTTTGCCCATTCTTCCTTACTTATCTTATATATATCCATGTTTTACTCCTCCTAATAAAGTCTGAGAGCTTAACGCTCTAAGACTCAACTATTTTTCCGTTAACTATTGTCATTTTGGGGTTAAGTTCTGCATCCGCGATGTAGACATCCGCCTTTTTGCCCTCGGCAATTGAGCCGTAGAGCTTATCAACCCCGATTACCCTTGCCGGGGTGATAGACGCCATCTTAACAGCATCAACAAGGGAAATTCCCTCTCCGGTTACATTTTTTAGCATAACACCAAGCGGTGTTATGCTTCCCGCAAAGCGTGTTCCGTCAAGAAGCCTTGCAACGCCTAAATCCACAATAAATTTTGTTGCTTCGGTATCGTTTTCTCTGCCGAGAGTGTAAACCCTTCCGTCCTTCGGCTGACCGCCTGCACGAAGGCAGTCGGAAACTAAAACAAGCTTATCTGCACCCTTCATTTTGTATGCCATTTTAAGAAGCTGGGGTATTATGTGGTGATTGTCGGCAAGAAGCTCCAGCGTAAGTCTGTCATCCGTTAAGCCGATTTCCATAAGCCCTGCGCTTCGCTTTCCGTTTTCCACCCTTGCCGTTGACATGGCACAGTACCAATGGGTGCAAAGGCTTAGCCCTGAATCAATGGCAGGGTAGATTTCTTCCTCCTTGCCGTCATCGTGGCCGCCTGCCACAACTACTCCGAGGCTTTTAAGCTCCTTTATCATATCAGCCATTCCGGGAAGCTCCGTCGACACGGTGATCGTTTTTATCACATCGACATTCTTCGATATGAAATCATACCCGTCCGCCGGTCTCCTTAAATATTCTTCCTTTTGCGCACCCTTATTCTTAACCGATATAAAGGGCCCCTCAATGTGTGCTCCGAGCACACGGCAAACAGGATTTTCCTTTGCCTTATACCGTCTCGTCATATCGATAAGCTTCAATATGTCTTTAACCGGTGCGGTTACGGAAGATGTTAAAAGAGAAGTTGTTCCGTTTTTGGAATGAAAGGAAAGCGCCTTATCATAGGACTCCGCCGTAGCATCCGAAAAGTCGCCTCCGAAGCCGCCGTGGGTATGAATGTCGATAAGCCCCGGCATTACATATTTTCCGGTTGCATCAATTACAGCATCACCCGAAAGGTCTTTTCCTATTTTTACTATTTCGTCGCCCTCAATTAATACATCAACACCGTAAAGTATTTCGTTTTCGGTTATTACGTTTCCGTTTTTAATTAACATAGCATCCTCACTCAGCCAGAAGCTTTTCAAAGTATTCTTTAGCCTTGATTATATCCCTTATCTGCGCTTCGCC
>JAZSAR010000055.1:0-11989 GCA_045601965.1 Clostridia bacterium | reverse complement strand
ATGTGTATAGGACTTCATTCTTAACCTCCGTGTTATTGTATTTGTGGTTATTTACATTTTACACTAAGGTAAGTATGAAGTCTATTCTTTTTTAGGTGTTGCGCTTGTTATTATAATCTGCCCTCCCCTGTGTAAGGGGAGCTGTCTTTAGGAGAATTTGAATTTATGTCCAAATTCTCCGATGACTGAGGGGTTGTTGTTTCTTTGGCAATCCTCCCGTCACACTTCGTGTGCCACCCTCCTTTAGGCAAGGAGGGCTCTTTATAACTCCATCTTCAATAAATCAATTATACCACTGTTTTTCAATTTTTACAATATTTTTTCTTCCCGCACACCGAAACTCAAAAAAACAAAGAAAAAACAAGAAAAACACAAAATAATGCTTGACTTTTTCTGTGGTTTTCTGTATAATGATATACATAAAGGTATATATCACACCAATGCTTAAGGAGGCTACATAATGTTAGTTAATATGAATCACGTTTTAAGACCTGCAAAGCAGAATCATTACGCTGTCGGTCTTTTCAACGCAGTAAATTTAGAGCTTGCACGAGGAATCCTTGCGGCAGCTGAATGCAGCCGTTCTCCGGTTATTATGGGTACCGCCGAGGTTTTACTTCCCTACGGTCCCTTGGAGGAGGTTTCCTATTACTTAATTCCCATGGCTAAGAAGGCAAACGTTCCCGTTGTTATTCATCTTGACCACGGTCTTTCCTATGACACCTGTATCCAGGCGTTAAAGCTGGGCTTCTCATCCATCATGTATGACTGTTCCACCGACTCTTACGAGGAAAACGTAAGAAAGGTTAAGGAAATGGCTGACATCGCTCACTCCTACGGTGCTACAATCGAAGGTGAGCTTGGCCACGTTGGTGACAACGAAGGCTCCGCAGAAGGAAGCAGCCACTTAGCTGATCCTTCCAAGTACTTTACCGATCCCAAGCTTGCAAAGGACTTTGTTGACAAGACAGGCGTTGACGCACTTGCAATTGCCGTTGGTAATGCTCACGGCGCATATAAGCTTCCTCCCAAGCTTGATTTTGAAAGAATAAGAACAATTGCTTCTACTGTTGATGTTCCCCTTGTACTTCACGGCGGTTCCGGTCTTACAGACAATGACTTCCGTCAGGCAATAAAGGAAGGTATCAGCAAGGTTAATATCTTTACCGATATCAACGTTGCCGCAGTTGAAGCAGAGTTCAAGAAGTTCTCCAGTATGGATAAAGGTCTTATCGACCTTATCCCCGCCGCAGTTGAAGCTGTTAAGCAGGAGAGTATGAAGAAAATGAAACTCTTCTCCTCCGACGGAAAGTCTGACATTCAGCCCTCCGGAACTTCAATGGATATTGAAGAGCTTACAAGACTTGTTGCAGCAGAAGTTGCAAAGTACTTAAATAAATAAGTAAGTAAACAAAAAGGTGTCCAAAGGACACCTTTTATTTTTGCTTTTTTGCCACAATAAGTGAATATACCGGGAGCAGATAAAGGAAAAATGCGGTTATTGGCGATGCTGCCGGCGCTCCCGACGAGAGCAACGTCACACTGCAGGCGATGGACCAGGGAACAAGGGGCGCTATTACAACTGCGCTGTTTTCAAGGTTTATCGCCAGTTTTTCTTTATCCTTTTCAATATGTCCGCACATAAACTCCGTAAGCATTATGGCTAAAGTCTGATTGCAGGACACCATACTGTTGATAACCGAGGTTAAAAAAATAACCGTATAGGAAGGAAGGCGCTCCCCCGCCCTTTCAATCAGCTTTTTAACGCCGTCAAGAAGCCCCGTCTCGCGGAATATTCCCGAATAACAGGAGGAAAGGCAGACAATGGATGCCACATTTATCATTGATAAAAGTCCCCCGCCGTCAATCATTTCACTTATGGCGGCGTTTTCCGCCTTAAAGCCCGTTACGGCAAACTTAAGTATATCCGAAAAAAGCATTTCTTCCCTTGAAAGGCAGATTAAAACTGCGGTAAGAATGCTTGATGCCATGGTGATTTTCACCTTTACCTTAAAAAGCGAAAGAATGAGCATAACTGCTGCGGGAAGAAGCGACAAAATGCCGATATTGAATTCTTCCTTGAATAACGCCGCCGCATCAACGCCGCTTATGCTTCCCTCTCCTATTAAAACGCCGTAAACTATGTAAATTATACAGCTTATCAAAAAGGGAACTGCTGCCGTTTTCATCATATTTTTTATATTTTGATAAATGTCCGTTTTTGTGATTTCCGAAACAAGGAGTGCACTTGTGGATACCGGCGAGCATCTGTCCCCGAAGTATGAACCCGATAATACCGCACCGCCCACCATAAGGGGATTTATTCCCATAGCGTATGCGATGGTCATACATATTGCGCCCATTGTTGCTGCTGTACCAAAGGCTGTTCCCGTAAGAAAGGACACGAGGCAGTTAAGCAAAAACGCCGCAATCACAAAACTTTTCGGGCTGATAAGCTTCTCAGAATAGCTGATTATCGCCCCGATTGTACCTCCTGCCCTCCACAGTGCCGTAAGAATACCGATAAGCATAAAGGTGATAAGAATGTTTTTGGTGGTCTTTATCCCTTCAAAGGACATTTTAAGAACGCCCTTTACAGAATAACCTTTTTTAAGGGCATAAGACGAGAAAATAAGATACCCGAAAAGGAGGGCATAAATTATCGGGATTTTGGCAATTACCGATGCTGTAAGCCCCAGTATAAATATTATAAGAATTGTAATTTCCATAGCTCATCCTTTATATAACGGGGATTTCTGTTTTCTTTCCGTCAACTATCAATGTTCCGCCCTCGCGGTCACACTCAACTTCCAGCTTTTCACCGTCATAATCAATGTACAAAATTCCGTCCTTTACGGGAATTTCGCATTTAAGAGAGTCAAAATAGGAAAGTTTTGGCTCGACATTAAAGGTTTTATAGCCTGCTTTTGTGGGATATATGCCGAGGAAATATCTTCCGATTAAATAAATGGGGCTTGCGCTCCAGGCGTGGCATAAGCTCTTTTCATAGGGCCCGCCGTACATTGAAAGGTGCTCCTTTCCCTGCTTTTTAGGATCATACTCTTCCCAGAATGTGGTTGCACCAAGGGAAAGCATTCCGCCCCAATAGCTTTTTATTTCTTCCATTACCTTGTCAAGATAGCCGTATTTTGCCAGCATATCCATTTCAAAAAACTTGAAATAAGGCGTTGTAATGGCAGGGACACTGTCTGAAAGAATAACCTTTTCAAGGATAGTTTTCTTTTTATCTTCAGAGGCTATATCATAAAGAAGGGCGAAAATGTTAGGATGCCTTGTAACGTTCCTCTTTCCCGATTCAAAGCAGTTTATGTATGCGCCCTTTTCCTCATCCCAGAAGAATTTGTCTATGTTTTCCTTAAGCTTTTTAGCTTCGCGGACATATTTTCTTCCGTCCTTTTTAAGAAGCTTTGAAAGCCTTGCCATTACATTGAGGCAATTTAAGAAAAGCATCTGCTCACTCGATAATGCTCCGTCCTTATCCATATCTGCCCAGTCGATAAATATCCAGTCCCCCGGGCGCTTTACAATAAAGCCGTTTTTATCTCTCTGGGAGAATAAAAGATTCATCATAGCTTCCGCTTTATCGTACATTGAAGCAACAAAATCAACGTCGCCCGTCATCATATATTCGTTTTCTATTGACATAATCCAGTACATCGAATAGTCAACGATTGTGTTAAGGTGCTGGTCGGTCAGCTTGTTTCCCCGAAGCGCCCTTATGGTACGCTTGTTTATCTCCTCATCAAAGAAAATGTAGGGGTTTACAAAATAGCTCTGATATGCATCCCCCGACCATATCCAGCGGTCGCGCTTTACGCCGTCGATAAAAAATAAGCCGCTGCACATTTTGTAGGTTTCCTCCGCCACTGTCCATATTCTGTTAAGAAGCTCGTCCCCTGAGCGGAAGCGCCCCTTTACCTTAATCGGCACAAACTGATGCTTTGCGCTGATGCTGACTCTTACGCCCTCTGTTTCGGGCACATAGATATAGCGAAAGCCTCTTCGCTTGATTTTTGTATCCTTACCCACGTTTTTCTGATAGAGATAGCATCCCGAAATATCCGTCGCTTCCTCTTCCGTTTCTCCGAAATAAAGGTCAACCGCCTTTTCGCAGATAACCTCGGGCACGCCGTTAAGCAGGCATCCGAAGTCGAAAAGATGGCCGCCGTTTACCATTTTCGTAAGCCCCGGAAGATACTTTGTTTCCATATAGGGAATGTTTTCGGGCTTTATGTTTTTGTCCTTGTAGAGTGAGGAATATCCGACGGGGAGATTTTCCCTGAAGTTTGTTGCCGTCCAGCTTTCGTCCGTATGAATAACTTCGCCCTCAATAAAAAGAGCAGGCAGGGTTTCCATACTTCCGATGTTTACCGATATATTAACCTCGCCGGGGCCGATTTTTATTTCCTCGCCCAATGGCAAAAGCCTTCCGTGGGCATTTACATAGCCGTCGCCCTCGGCATAGGCAGTAAATGTTGTCTCCTCTTTTAAGTTATATGTCTTTTTGAAAACCACGTTTGTGTTCCAGGAATCCATTTTCCAGAACGCAGGCCAGAGCATATTCCCGGGTCTCTCGCGGTCAAAATTCTGCCTCATTCCGTGGTAAATTTCAAAGTCGTCACGATACCATATCCACATAGCATTGCCCCCTTAAAGTCATTTAATTAAGTTTAGCACAGATGTCTTTTTTAGTCAATAATTACCGCATAAAAAACGCTTTTTATATTGACTATGCTTGCCCATCGTTATATAATGTAGCTGATAACTTAAGGAGGGATTTTATGAGAAGAATTTTTTTATGTAAAAAATCAGGTTCTGCCACAATTGACTTTGCGCTTTCCGAGCTTTCAAAGTATATAAGACTGGTGGATAAAGAAATTTTAATTGACCAGGCAACAGTTTTATCCTTTGACGAAAAAACCGATATTATGCTCTATGTCGGCCTTCTTTCCGATAAGACAGAAAAGGATGACAGAGTAATTATTGATGTTACCGAAGGCAGGGGCTATATAAGCGGCTCAAACGAAAGATCCGTTCTTTTCGCCGTTTATAAATATCTCGAGCATCTTGGCTGCCGCTGGTACCGCCCCGGGGCCGACGGTGAATTTATCCCCAAAAAGGCACTTACCAAAGAGGACCTGACTTATTCATATGACTATACCCCTTCCTATCATCACAGAGGAATATGCTTGGAAGGCTGCGTAAACTATGAGATAATTACAAACATCATAAGCTGGCTTCCCAAAATGGGTATGAACGAATATTTCATTCAGTTCCATAACCCCTGGCACTTTTTCAATTACAACACCTTCTACAATCCCGATTACACCTTCTCCAAGGAGGAAACCGCTTTAATCACCCGCCGTGTTGAGGAGGAAATCGCCCTTCGCGGTCTTTCCTATCACAAGGTTGGTCACGGCTGGACATATCCTTTAGTCGGCGAAGAGGGCCACGGATGGAGCAACTATGACAAGGAAGTTCCCGAGGATGTCAAAAGCCTCTTTGCCGAAATCGACGGTAAAAGAGACCTCTGGAAGGGCAATCTTTTTAACACAAACCTTTGCTATTCAAATCCCGAAGCAAGAGACCGTATGACAGACGGAATTGTAAATTACTTAAAGAAAAACCCACAGGTTAATTACCTTCACTTCTGGCTTGCAGATGCAATAAACAACCACTGCGAATGCGAAGAATGCCGCAAGATGAGACCTTCCGACTATTATGTTTTAATGCTTAACGAGCTTGATGAAAAGCTTACAAAGGAGGGCATTTCCGCCAAGGTTGTATTTTTGCTTTACCTTGACCTTATGTTCCCGCCTGAGCACTATACAATTAAAAATCCCGACCGCTTTACCTTGATGTTTGCCCCCATTTCCCGAAAGTATAATAAGACTATGAAGGAAATTCACAAGGACGAAAACCCCGGTGCAATCGAATACGTAAGAAACAAGGTAAGCTTTAACGATGCTCCCACAGGCTATCTCGTTAACTTCCTTTCCGACTGGCAGAAGATTTTTAAAGGCGACTCCTTTATTTTTGACTATCACTTAATGTGGAACTATCAGACAGAGGCAGGTAGCTACCGTAACGCCAACGTGTTACACGACGATATGAAAAACTTAAAGGATTTCGGAATTGACGGTATGGTAAGCTGTCAGCTTCAGAGGGTGTGGGCACCAATCAATCTTTCCATGTACGGAATGTGCCGTGCACTCTGGGACAGAGAAAGTGAATTTTCTGATGTTTCAGAGGAATATTTCCGTGGCACCTTCCACCGTGACGGTGACAAGATATCAGGCTATCTTAAAAAGCTTTCAGACCTTTACTATTCCGATGATGACACTAAATACGACAAGATAGTTTCTGAAATTGATGCCATGCTTCCCTTTATTAAAGAAGGACTTTCCGAAGCTACCCCCGGCACTCCCAACGAGATGTCCTGGAAATACCTTCTCCGCCACGGAGAATATACCCGTCTTGCCCATATCGCTCTTTCACTTTATGCCAAAGGAGACGACGGTGCAATAGATGCGAGAAAGAAGTGTCAGGAATATGTGGTAAGCTTAGATCCCGAAATAAGGGACGGTATGGATATTCATCAGTATGCCCGCCTCACCACCACCCACGGAATCCCCGCAGGTCTTTGGTACTTACCCGAGAAAAAGTAAAATGTTATCAGAAAAAGAGGATGCATCAGCATCGCTCCTTAGGGAGCTTTGCTTACGCATCCTCTTTTTTATTTTATTCTGATTTTCCAAGCGGTCCCATATGCATCTTATCTGCAGCCTGTATAAAATTCTTCGCGGTACTTTTTCGGACTTAGGCCTTCCTTTTTTTCTGAAAAATGCCGAAAAGCTTGAGCTATCCGGAAATCCGCATTCCTCTGCAACGGCGGCAATGGGCTTATCGGACATAATAAGTGCCTCGCAAGACCGCTTAATTTTCACATCCTCAATATACTTGTGAAGGGTTTTCCCCTCCGCTTTTATAAACATCGTATTAAGGTAGTATGGATGATAACCCAGCTCCTTTGCAATTTTTTCATTGTTTATCCCCTTGTTCCACTTTGATGATACAAGAGCTTTTATCTTTTTTATCAGCCGCAATGCTTCATCGCTCAAAACATCTTTTTCGCTTAACAGCTTCATTTTGGTAAGTATATATTTTAACAGCCCTGATTTAATCATACAAAATTCTTCGTTGGAGTTTTCCTTGGCAAAATGCATTTCCTGCATATACGGCAAAAGGGCGTTACAGCCTTTCTTAAGGAAAACTTCATTAAACGGAGGCATTGCCTTATCCGAGAAAATGTTTTCCTTTTTGAAATTCTCCCACTCATCAGGGCTATGGGGCTTTCTTTCGGCATTTTCGTGAGTGAAATCAAATCCAGCAATGTAATATGAAAAGCCGTAGTCATCACACTTTAATCTGTATGCCGTCCCGGGCGGTATCACTATCGCATCACCTTCAACTAAAGTTTCCGTTCTGTCAAAAAGCTCCACAGTAAGATTTCCCAAAGCCACAAAAAATAATCTGTAATCATAGGCGTATACAAACGAGTCGTAGGAAACATTCCACGACACCTTTTCAAAATATCTTACCACCGGATTAAATTCAGAATTTTTCATAATCCATCACCTTTGTTTTTCAACAATTTCCCTTTGTAATTCCCCTTGATTATAGCATATTAATTTTATATAATCAAGAAAAAAAACAATTAAGGAGAGATATTATGAAGAAAAAGTTTTCGGTTGCCGTAATCGGATGCGGCGGATTTGCCCGGCATTTTGTTCCGCTTTTTAAAATGCATCCTTATGTAGAAAAGGTTTTTGTATGCGACATTATTGAAAATAAGGCTGAAAATTACAGCAAAGAATTTGACGTTGAAACAATCCCTTCCTTTGATGATGCCATCTCCCGAAAGGATATTGATGCCGTTGCAATATTTACCGAGCGTCACTTTCATGGAGACCTAGCGTCTCAGGCTCTTCGTGCAGGAAAGCACGTTTATTCTGCCGTTCCCATGGCAATTTCCGTAGAAGACTGCAAAAAAATAGCAGATGCAGTCAGGGATACCGGTAACATCTATATGATGGGCGAAACCTGCATTTACTATCCTTCATCAATGTTTTGCAGAGAAAAGCACGAAGAAAACTCTTTCGGCAATTACGTTTACGGTGAAAGCCAGTATTTCCACGATTTATCTCATTTTCCCAAAGAGTACATCGAAAACCGCTACTATTCTGCAGGTTCCCCTCCCTTTTTCTATCCCACTCACTCAACAGCAATGATTCTTCACTCAACGAAAAGCCGTGCACTAAAGGTTTCGGCGATGGGCTATTCCGACAAGGAGGAGAATACCCCCTTTGCGAAGGGCGAAAACAACTGGGACAATACCTTTTCCAACGAATTTGCCCTTATGCAGCTTGAAAACGGCGGCGTAGCAAGAGTCTCGGAGTGCAGAAGAATAGGCTATAGGGCGCCAAGTTCTTCAGTTTCCGGCTTTTACGGAACGAAAGGAAGCTATCAGTTTTCCAACGCCCAGCATATAATGACAACAATGCGTCCCGGCGGAGTAAATCTTGAGGAAGTAAGCGACTACTTAAACCCCGAGGCTATGACAGAGGCAAAGGATACAGAAAACTTTAAGGAAAAGGTTGCCAATCACTTATGGCAATGGAATGATGTTTCTCCCATTCATAGAAAAAGATGGGAGAGTTTGCCCGATTCCTACAAGGAAAATCCGAAAATCAACGGCCATATGGCAAGCCATCAGTTTTTAATTGACGATTTCTGCAAAGCGGTTTATAAAAACAAGCATCCTTATGTAAATGCATGGCTTGCAGCACGTTTCACCATCCCCGGTTTGATAGCCCACGAAAGTGCAAAGCTTGGTGGCGTGCCTTTGGATATTCCCGACCTTGGTGACTGCCCCTTTGATTCAACTGATTTTTAAGTAAAAAGAGGATGCATCAGCATCGCTCCTTAGGGAGCTTTGCTTACGCATCCTCTTTTTTATTGATTAAAGTCCGTTTACAATGTTTTCAGGTCTCTCTCCCTTAAGATATCGCACTGCATTATCAGCAACCTCCCTGTGAAGGTCACTCATTGCCTCAGGTGTATTTCCTGCAACATGGGGAGTCAGGATGGCAAGCGGAACATTTGCAAGCCGCTTGTCCATTCCGCCGCTTTCGTCCTCAAATACATCCAATCCCGCACCTGCTATTTCTCCGGCTTCGAGAGCATCGATAAGCTCTGACTCATTTATTATTCCGCCTCGGCTGGTATTTATAAGAACCGCCGTTTTCTTCATCTTTCCAAACTGCTCTCTGCCGAGAGTATGGAAGGTTTTATCATTAAGCGGAAGATGACAGCTTATTATATCGGCACTGCATAAAAGCTCATCCATAGTAACCCTTACGGCACCATACTCCGCGATAACCTCGTCGCTGACATAAGGATCATACACAATGGGTGTCATTTCGCAGGCGTTGGTACGCTTGCATACTGCCCTTCCTATATTGCCGAAGCCCAAAAAGCCGATTGTTTTTCCCGCAAGGCGGAATGCCTTTCCAAGCCCTCTGCCGCTCCAGTTATTTTCCCTTATACGGTCGCTCATTTCAATTGCGCGCTTTGCTGCGGCAAATATCAGCATAACGGTATGCTCGGCAACATCCGTAACCCCGTATTTAGGCGAATTGCAGACATATATTCCAAGCTCCTTTGCTGCCTGTGTATCAACATTGTCATAACCTATACCGTAACGCACAAGAAGCTTTAATCGGGGAAGCTTTTCAAGCAAGCTGCGGGTAAATTTTGTGGCGGTAAAAAAGATAACCTCCGCATCGCAGCAAAGCTCAACTATTTCTTCCTCCGTTTTCACAGCTTTGCTTATATATTCCACGTCGGGCAAAGCGGTAATGACAGCACTCTCATAAGAAGGCTCCGGAGCCATAGTTGTAAGATTTACGACTTTTCTCATATCTTGTCACCTCAAAGCTTATCAATAAACTGCTTGGTACGTCTGATTTCTTTGCTGAGCATAGTTATCTCAGCTCCGCACCAGAATATATTCATACCCTCGCCATGCCACTTTTCTATATCTGCATCGCTTCCCATCATAATACCGCAGGACTTACTGTGTTTTTTGCAGATAGAAATAAGACGGCGCAGATGGTTTTCCATTTCTTCGTTCATCGTAAGTCCGATTCCCATAGACACACCGAAATCCGACGGGCCCACAAGGATTCCCTCAATCTGATCACCGTATTTTGTCAGCATTTCGTCAAGTAAATCCACGCCCTGAACCGATTCAATCTGAATAAACAGCATTCGGTTATTGTTGAACTCTCCGATTTTTTCTCCCGCACGGAGAAGATTACGTCCTCCAACACCCTTTTTGCCGATGGGAGGCATACGCAGAGAGCGAATTGCGGTTTCCACCTGCTCCATAGTTTCGGTACGGGGAATCAGCACACCGTCACATCCCATATCAAGACATTTGGAGATGCAATGATATTCACAGTCCTGAACTCTTGCTATTGTGGGAAGATCTTCTTTTCGCATGGCATAGCATAAATCGCCTACCGCTTCGGGATAGAATGAGCCGTGCTCCATATCAATAATGAGAAAATCAGCCCCGCTGTTTTTGTAGATAGCGGCAAGACCGGCATAATTTACGAAAAGCAGAGTGCTGCCGTAAGTTTTTTCGCCGTTTGCAAGCTTGGATTTTAAATTTTCAAGTCCGTTCATTTAAAATTCCTCCTTATATTGACATTTTTATTTCTCTATGGTACATTAAAATTGTACTCTTAAGCTGATTATACATCGTAAGCGGACGTTTTCCCATAGAATATCCTTCAGCAAGCCTGCACTATCTTTCACAAAAAAATTTTACACGGAGAAATATATGTCAACTCAAATTCATATCAAAAAAATCACAGCCATAAATTGCTATGAGCTTTCGCCCTCCTTTGATTCCAGAAAACATACCCACGATGCCTGGGAGCTCTTCTACTCTGACAGCGGCACCATGAATGTATGCTACGAAGGAAGCGAGCCCTTTACCCTGAAGGCAGGAGAGATTTTGCTTCACAAGCCCATGATCCCTCACGTCACAGTTTGCGACGGAAAACACAGTGCAGTATTTTTTAATGTTATCTTTAAGAGTGCTTCGCCTGCACTTGAAATGCTTTCGGGGCGTCCCATAGCCGTTCCCGAAAGGCTTACTCCGCTTATTTCCGAAATAATAAAGGAAGCCAGAAGCAATTATGTCTTTTCCGTTCAGCCGATAAAAAAAGTCTCAGATGCTCCAATAGGCGGCGAGCAGATGTTTAAAAGTTATCTTGAGATGTTTCTCATCCATATTCTTCGTTGCTGTAAAGTCAAAAACGAAAACCGGAGACAAGGCTCCGGAAACAATGTCCCGGAGGACGATGTTTACCGCTTCCTTTCGGAAAACATCTGTTCCGGACTTACACTTGATGATATATGCGAGCATTTTCATTTCGGAAAAACCCATATTTCGGTGAGCTTTAAGAAGAAATTCGGTCTTTCAATCATAGATTGCTATCTGAACTTAAAGATAAATGAGGCAAAACGGCTGCTGAGAGAGGAAGGCTTAACCATACGGGAGATATCGGAAAGGCTGTGCTTTGACAGCCCCGAATATTTCTCCCGATGCTTTAAAAAGCGGACAGGTCACACCCCTAAATCCTATAAAACATTGCTTATTGATGGAAAAAT
Source organism: Clostridia bacterium (assembly GCA_045601965.1). GTDB lineage: Bacteria > Bacillota > Clostridia > CAKSNL01 > HGM11501 > HGM11501. The sequence goes on along the minus strand of JAZSAR010000055.1, from coordinate 223 downwards.
AGAGAAAAAATAATTAAAACGCGGATGCAACTGCATCCGCTTTTACTTATTTTTTCACACTCCGCCGTTCCCATCCATCATATTATCTGCAGCCTGTATAAAATTCTTCGCGGTACTTTTTTAGACTTAGGCCTTCCTTTTTTCTGAAAAATGCCGAAAAGCTTGAGCTATCCGGAAATCCGCATTCCTCCGCAACGGCGGCAATGGGTTTATCGGACATAAT